>JAERRP010000603.1 GCA_016735415.1 Desulfobacterales bacterium
GGAACGGCGGGGGTGGGGGCCGGCGGAGGTTCGGGCGGGGTGGGGCTGACGGTACGGCAGCCGCAAAGCGACATCCCTGCGAAGGCCAGGAGGGCGATCAGCAATCCCGCGACCGGCTGCTGAACAAAACAAAACAGGCGCATCATCGGGTTCCCATCGACCATGGGCGCTACCCGGCCCCCAGGGCGATTTTAAGGACTTCTCTCATTTTGGACACCGGGTGGAAGGTTATGGCCTTACGGACTTTTTCAGGCACATCGATCAGATCCTTTTCATTGGCGGCCGGCAGGATGATGGTTTTGATGCCGGCCCGGTGGGCTCCCATCATCTTTTCCTTGATGCCCCCCACGGGCAGGACCTGGCCGCGCAGGGTGATTTCACCCGTCATGGCGAGGTCTTTCTTGATACGCCGGTTGGTCAGGAGCGAAACCAGGGCCGTCAGCATGGTCACCCCGGCCGAGGGCCCGTCTTTGGGGATGGCCCCGGCCGGCACGTGGATATGAATGTCGTGCTGGCTGAAATAGTCTTCGTCGATTTTGAGTTCCCTGGCATGGGAACGGATAAAACTGAGGGCCGCGGCGGCGGATTCCTTCATGACGTCGCCGAGTTGACCGGTAAGGGTAAGGCCTTTCTGACCTTTCATGGCGGTGGCCTCGATAAACAGCAGTTCACCGCCTGTCGGTGTCCAGGCCAATCCCATGGCGACGCCGGGGGTTGCCGTGCGGGCCTTGGTTTCACTGGTCAGCTTCCGGGGGCCCAGATATTCGGCCAGTTTATTCACGGTGATTTTGACCGTTTTGGCCTCGTTTTGGGCGATCCTGGCCGCCACGCCCCGGCAGATCGAGGCCAGTTCCCTTTCCAGGTTGCGCAGGCCGGCTTCACGGGTATAGCCTGAAATGATCCGCCTGACCGCCCCGGTGGAGATTTGAATCTGGCGGGCCTTGAGCCCGTGAGCCTCGCGCTGGCGCGGGATCAGATAGCGACTGGCGATTTTGATTTTTTCTTCCTCGGTGTAGCCCACCATTTCCAGTATTTCCATGCGGTCGCGCAGCGGCGGCGGGATGGTGTCGAGGACATTGGCCGTGGTGATGAACATGACCCGGGAGAGATCAAAGGGCACATCCAGATAGTGATCCGAAAAAGAGAAATTCTGCTCCGGGTCAAGCACTTCCAGCAGCGCCGAGGATGGGTCGCCCCGGTAGTCGCTGCCGATTTTATCGATTTCATCAAGCATGAAGAGCGGGTTGTTGGACCCGCAGCGCCGCAGGGCCTGGATGATGCGCCCCGGCATGGCGCCGACGTAAGTGCGGCGATGCCCGCGGATTTCGGCTTCATCGCGTATGCCCCCCAACGAAACCCGCCAGAATTTGCGCCCCATGGCGCGGGCCACCGATCGACCCATGGACGTTTTGCCGGTTCCCGGCGGCCCGTAAAAACATAAAATAGGTCCTTTGGTTTCCGGCTTCAACTTGCGGACCGCCAGATGCTCGATAATGCGTTTCTTGGCTTTTTCCAGGCCGTAATGGTCGGCATCCAGGATACGCCGGGCTTTCTTGATATCCAGGTTGTCTTCCGTGCTGTCGTGCCAGGGCAGAGAGGTGATCCAGTCGAGGTAAGTGGTGGCGACCGTGTACTCGGCCGAGGATGGATGCATGCGGCCCAAGCGCCCGAGTTCCCGTTCGGCTTCTTTGCGGGCTTCTTCGGGCAACCCGATTTCGGTGATTTTGGTGCGGTATTCCTCCAGTTCCACGTTGGTGCCGTCGGTCTCGCCCAGTTCTTCCCGGATGGCCTTCAACTGCTGGCGCAGATAGTATTCGCGCTGGCTTTTTTCCATATCCCCCTTGACCTGGGACTGGATTTTATTGCCCAGCTCCAGAATTTCGAGCTGCCGGGAGACCATGCGGGTGACGTGGCGCAGTCGCTGGTTGATAGCGTCGATTTCAAGAACGGCCTGTTTTTCAACGGCCGGAACATTGATGGTCGAGGCCACCATATTGGCCAGGGTGCCGGGCTCCTGGATGGTTTGGGACATGGCCCCGACTTCGGACGGCAGGCCCGGCGAAAGTTCGACCACGCGGGTGAACATGTTGACCAGATTGGTCATCAGCGCTTCGATTTCCTTGTTTTTGGCCTCGGATTCCTGGATATAGGTCACCCGGGCCACCAGGTAGGGTTTTTCCTGCTCGAAGGAAAGGACCCTGAAACGGTGGACCCCCTGCACCAGCATCTGCGTCTGGTTGTCATGTCTGGCCATTTTCATTATCATGGCGCTGGTGCCGATTTGAAAAAGGTCTTTTTGGGGGTCGATCGTGGGGCGGTCGTTTTTTTCCGTCTTCGGGTCCGCCGCCTCGTCTTTATCTTTGTCTGGCGTTCGGGCCACCAGCAGCCCCACGACGCGGTCTTTCTGCATGGCGTCGTCCACCAGCCTGATGGAATCGTCCTGCATGACCACCAGGGGCAGGACCATTTTGGGATAAAGGGCGGTTTCATGCAGGGGTAGAATCGGCAGACGCTCGGGAAGCTTCGGGTCATTGACTTTCACCGGCGGTTTTTGATCGGTCATCATTACCTCCAGGGCGATCCTGATTTAATGGGTTGCGCGTGCAGACGCAAAGTCATGGGATTGTGATCGGCGCGATCAATCATCCGAGATGGGAATCCGTCGTGGTTGGGCCGCCTCGGACTTGGCCAGTCGCAATTGAAGCAGCCCGTTGGAATAGGTGGCCGACACAGCTTCCGGATCGATGGGGGCCGGCAGATTGAGGATGCGCTCGAAGGTGCCGTACTGGATTTCAGCCAGCCGGAAAGTGGCCTGATCGACGTGCGCCCGCGTCATCCGCCGCCCACTGATGCGGATGGCGCGATGGTTGATCTCGATATCCAGATCTTCTTTTTCGACACCGGCGATTTCGGCCGTGATGAAGACTTCCAGGGCGGTTTCGAAAACGTCTATCGGTGGGTTCCAGGCCCGCTCGCACTCCGTAAACATGGGATTAACGGAGCGCAGGATGGTATCCAGGGCGCGCTCGAAATGGGTGCCCAGCCGGCCCGTTTCGCCGCCAAACCTGATTTTTATGTATTCCATGGTCGGCTCCCGGTTGATAAGGCAGGTATATTGTTATAAAATCGGATCTTTACTGCGTTCGGCGACGCTACCATTTCAGTCCCGGTTTGTAAAGCCGGGATCTGAGCCGGGCGCCGTTTGGCGGTCATCGCCCCAGGCGTTGACCGGGTGCTGAAAAATATCGGGCCCGTAGTCGTTTTCCAACCGCCTGCGGTCGCCCCAAGGGACTTTTGAGCAAAGCATGGATAACCGTCCGTTTTCATCGTCGCCGCTGTATTTGCGAGCCCAGTATTTCATGTATTTCGGGGTGCTGGGGATTTATCTGCCGTATTTCAATCTTTACTGCTACCATCTCGATTTTTCAGGGACGCAGATCGGCCTGCTCTCGGGGCTTCGATCAGCCACCCTGGTGATTTTTCCGTTTCTGTGGGGCCTGCTGGCCGATCGTTTTGCGCGCCGCAAATCCATCTACCTCACATGCACCCTCATGGCGGCGCTGGCCTGGTCCGCTTTTCTGCTCACCCGCCAATTCGGCCTCATGATGATCATCACAGGGCTCTACGGCATTTTCTATGCCCCCCTGATTTCCTTTCTGGAAGCCTATTCGATGGATATCCTCGGAGAGGATAAGAAGGCCTACGGCCGCGTGCGCTTATGGGGCTCGGTGAGTTTTATTCTAGTGGTTACGGCCCTGGGCCCCCTGATCGACCGTTTCGGGATCGCCATCATCATCCCCCTGATCCTGGCGGGCTCGTTTTGCCAGGCCGCCGGTGCGCTTAAACTGCCCTCGATGCCCCTGATTCCGAAAACCAGAAGCGCCCGGCGGCCCCGAATGGAATGGCAGCGGGCGGGCGTATTCCTCTTCTGCGGGTTTCTGATGCTGGTCAGTCACGGCACCTATTATGGATTTTTTTCGATTCATCTGGAGCAAATCGGGCTGCCCTCGACATTTATCGGGATCGCCTGGGCCGTGGCGGTCGCGGCCGAGATTGTGGTCATGTTCTACTCCAACCGTCTTTTTGACCATGTCAGTCTGGAGAAGGTGCTGTTTTTTTCTTTCCTGGGGGCTGCATTGCGCTGGGGTCTGCTTTTTCTTTTTACTTCCCCGGCGGTCATCCTCGTTTCCCAGGCGCTGCATGCCTGCACCTACGGCACTTTTCACATGGCCAGCATTATCTACATGGACCGCCTGACGCCGCCGGGCGCAAAAACGTTCGGCCAGGCCGCCAACAACGCCATTACTTACGGGTTGGGATTAATGGTGGGATTTCTGGTAAACGGCGCCCTTTTCGAAATACTGGCCACGCGCTTTCTTTTTCTGAGCAGCGCGTTGGTGGCCCTGGTCGCCGGAGGGGTTTTTCTATTGGGCCAGATGCGATTGAACCGGACTCGGGCGGCGCGCTGACACCCGGGGCCGGTTAGGCGGCCAGCACGCTGGCGTCCTCCAGATGAATTTCCAGCTTGGCCAGGGTGACGTCGGAGACCCCCAGCAATCCGGCTTCCGGGGTGGCTGCAAGCACGATCTGGTGGTCCGGGCGCAGCCCGATCCCAGTCTTGTTGCAGGCCCGGTTGGCCAGGCGCACGATGGTCAACAGGTAATTTTCCTCATCAAGGTCCGCATCGAGGTCCGCGCTGTGGTGATCCCGCACGACCCGGCAGTATTTCTCCGGAAGGTTCCAGTTTTTCATGAGGGTGTAACCGTATTTGCAATGCAGGCTCTCGATGACTTCGTCCACCAGGGCATCGGAAGGCATGTGTTTGAGCTGCTTTGATTTTTTCAACTTTGCGATGACGGTGATGATGAACAGCTTGCCCACATCGTGCAGCAGACCGGCAAAAAAAGCCTCGTTGGGCGGCACGTCGAAGCCGCCCAGGGCCGCCAGCCATTTGGCGCCCAGGCCGCACCCCACCGAGTGCCGCCAGAGCGCATTCATCAGCTTGCGGGCCTGGGGGTCAGTGGCCTTGAAATGCTGGCGGTGGGACACCAGCGTTACGATGTTGGCAACCTCTTTCAAGCCCAGCCGAACAATGGCGTTGCGTACGGTCGTCACTTCGGAAAGCCCCTTGTAGAAAGAGGAATTGGCCACCTTGAGGACCTGGCTGGTGAGGGCCTGATCCCGTACGATGAGGTTCTCGATCACGCGCTGATCGACACTTTCCCTGGTGATTTCCTGCTGAATCTGCAAGGCTGTGCGGTCAAAAACCGGCAGGCGGATATCTTTACGGGCCAGGTATTCGAAAATTTCGACGATCGATTGTTCTTCGGTTTTGGGCATCCTCACGCTCCCAGGGCTCGCCGCAATTCGCTCAGCGGACGTGGTGGTTGAAGCCGCGGCAGACAACGCAGCACTTCTTCCAGGGTCGTGACCCCGTCCGCGGCTTTGACGATACCGTCTTCCAGCAAGGTTACGAGACCGCTGGATTCAATGCAGATTTTACGGATTTCAAAACTGGTGCGTTGCTCCAGAATAGCGTTTCGCACCATCTCGTCCAATACCAGCAATTCGAAAATACCGACGCGTCCGCGATAGCCGGTGTATCCGCATTCAGCGCAGCCCGGCCCTTTCATGAAGCGGGCGCCGGCCACCGACGCAGGGCTGTAACCCATGCGCTGCAAGTCGCCGGGGTTGGGTGCTTCCGGTGTGGCACAGGATCTGCAGACCTTGCGCAGCAGCCGCTGGGCCAGCACACTGACCACCGTGGAGGAAACCAGAAAGGCCTCGATATCCATGTTGAGCAGCCGGATCAGGCCGCCGATGCTGTCTTCGGTGTGAAAGGTGGTCAGGACCTTGTGCCCGGTGAGGGCGGCCTGGACGGCGATTTCGGCCGAAAAATTGTCCCGGATTTCGCCGATCACGATCACATCCGGGTCCTGGCGGACAATGTGGCGCAGGGTTTCCTCAAAGGTCAGGTTGATCTTGGGATTGATGGAGCATTGCGCAATCCCGTCAATCATGTATTCCACGGGCTCCTCGGCCGTGGCGATGCTGATGCGCGGGTCGTTGATGCGGTTGATGCCGCTGTAAACCGTGGTGGTTTTGCCGGAACCCGTGGGGCCTGTGATCAGCACGACGCCGCTGGGCTGGTCGAGGGCCTCGGCTATAAAACGGGACAGCATCTTGGGCGCCATGCCGACATCTTCCAGGGCGATCAGCTCATTCTTGCGGTTCAGCAGTCGCAGGACGATTTTTTCGCCATGAATCGTGACATAAAAAGACGCCCGCAGATCCAGCTTGATGCCGGAGCGCTCGAACCGCATGCGTCCCCCCTGGTGGCGCCGTTTTTCGGTGATGTTCACCTCGCACATCACTTTCAGGCGGCTGGTGAGGGACGGAATCAATTCAGGCGCTAAATCCTTATGCTTGACCAGAAGGCCGTCCTGCCGAAACCGCACCCGCAGCCGGTCTTTCTGGGGTTCGATATGGATGTCGCTGGCATCGGCTTCCACGGCCGCCGTGATGATGGCATCCACAATCCCCACCACCGAGTCTTCTTTCTGGACGGCCTGGTAGCCGGCGGCAAATCCCCGCCGGGCCTGGTCGATGGCCGCGCGGATGGCTTCCGGCGGCGCAATGGCCGGCTTGATGTCTTCGTTGAAAGCCTGCCGCGCGGCATTGATGGCATCCTTGTCCAGGGGGTCGGCAAAGGCTACCAGAATCTCATTGTCTTCGCGGCGGATGGGAAGGACCGGGTGCAGGTCGTACCAGCGCTCGGGCACCCGGGTGAACAGGTGCGGGTCGATCTGCACGAATTCCGGATCGATCAGGGGATAGCCCAGTTGAATCGAAAGCACTTCCAGAAAATGTTTCTGGCTGATGAAGTTGTGCGCCACCAGGATTTCGCCCAGCTTGCGTCGCTGCTGGTCCTCCTTCTGGATCTGGAAGGCATTCTCCAGGGCCTGGGCGCTGAGGTAGCCCAACTCCACCAGGAGGCTTCCGATCCGCATGGACAGGTGATTCTCCCGGATGGCCTGCTTGACCTGGTCGTCGCTGATGAATTCGAGTTCCTTCAGGACGTCCAGAAGGCCACGGGACGTTTCGAGCTTGACCTGAACCCGCTGGGCATAGGCGACCTGCTTTTCCTTCAGGCAATCGGCCTGAATCAGCATGTCGACGATTTCGCTGTACTTGGGCCCGGAAACCGCAGGATTGCTATCTGAATGCGATGGACCGCTATCCGGAGGGATTGATTTCGAGGTGACCTCCATGGCTTCCATTTCTTGTCCTGTCGGTGGCGGCAACGTTTTATTGATGCCTGCTGATGTTTAATCTGAAACAGGCGCAGCGCGGGCAAGTATTGCCCTGACAATATTTCGGCTGGAAAGCCGGAATACTTTAGCCGTCAGGAATGGAAAGGGTGGTTGTAATTGAAGAGAAGGGATTAGGGGATGGTGGAAAAGGGGCGAACCTATATTATTGATATTATTATGTTTTATCGATTGAGATACCTGCTGGCGGCCAAAATCAAATTTTTTTTAAGATGGTAAATTGCCATTGTTTTAGGCAAAATTTTTCCTACAGGGGGAATCTATCTATATTCTGAATCTGTGGCAGGGCGATCGCTGTTGCATGAAATGGCACGATAGCGGTACCGTTTTCAGGGACAAGCAAAGCGAGACGTGTTTCGATCGTAGAAAATGGGGTCGGCACAGGATTAATTTTGATTTTGGACGCCCTTGAACACAAAAAGACGTGGGGGTGCGGCAATCGATCTTCGAAAAGGGCAGCTCAAGCGGGTGAGGGCAATTGGCGCAGACGGCGGTCAAGCCGCTCGAATAGCCTGGTCAAAGGATTGCGGCGGCCGAAATAGACACACCATCGATTCAGGTATCTATTTGGTTTTTCAATATCGCAGGCGATAGAAAACCCGCTTGCCAATCGATTTTGTCAGTCAACCGGCAGGCGGGTTCGATAGGACAAACCGCTTTTTGCTAAGCGATGCTTACTTCGCTACTTCTTCAGCGTATACTTATCCGCAATTACGTTATAATACGCGTTTTCGGACACCGATCCCCAGACACCCACCTGGGCTTTGAACTTCTTGAAAGCCTCGTGGACCTTGCGGCTCATGGGGTCTTTGTCGGCTTCTTCTTCCAGGGTTTCTTTGGCGAGCTTGCGAAGATCGGTCAGCAAGGCTTCCGGGAAACGCATCAGGTTGACGTTGTGCTCGGAGATCAGCTTCTGCAGGGCGGCGCCGTTGCCGGCTTCGAATTCGCACAGGCTCCACATGTTGGTCTCGGCGGCCACGGCATCCAGGATCTGCTGCAGCTCGACCGGCAGGGCTTCGTAGGCTTTTTTATTGAACATGACTTCCAGGCAGGTGCCGGGCTAATGCCAGCCGTGGTAATAGTAATTCTTGGCGGCCTTGTAGAAGCCCATGCGCAGGTCGTGCATGGGGCCGACCCACTCGGTGGCGTCGATCACACCGCGCTCCAGCGAGGTGAAAATTTCACCGCCGGGCAGCAGCACCACGGTGCCGCCGGCCTTGCTGATGACCTTGCCGCCCAGGCCGGGGATGCGCATCTTGAGGCCTTTGTAGTCGTCGATGGTGTTCATGTCCTTGCGGAACCAGCCGCCCATCTGGACACCCGTGTTGCCCTGGGGCCGCGGGATGACGTTAAAGGGCGCGTAGACTTCCTCCCAGAGTTGCAGGCCGCCGCCACTGTAAAACCAGGCGTTGATGCCCTGGGCGTTGAAACCGAAGGGCACGGCCGCAAACCACTGGGCTGCCGGAACCTTACCGGCCCAGTAATAGGCGGCGCCACTGCCGCACTCCACCGTACCTTCAGACACGGCGTCGAAGACGCCCAGGGGCGGTACCAGTTCACCGCCTGCGAATACCTGAATTTTAAGCTGCCCGCCGGTGGCTTCTTCCACGCGTTTGGCAAAGCGCTCCGCCCCGGTCTGCAGAACCGGCAGATTGGGCGGCCAGGTGGTGACCATTTTCCATTCGTGGGTTTTTTTGGCCTGCACCGCCGGTGCTTTGGCTTCCGGTGCCTTGGCTTCTTCCTGTTTCTCCTGGGCGCACGCGGCCAGACCGGCGGTCGCGGCCAATGCGCCGGCGGCGGTCATACCGGCCTTCTTTAAAAAATCACGTCTTTCCATACCGTCTATCTCCTTTGCTGCGGGTTAAAGGGCAGGATGCGATCGATAAAAGTATCCTTTTATCGGAAAACGACCTTCGGCAACCAGGTGACCAGAACGGGAAAGAACACCACGATCAACAATCCGATGAGCTGGAAAATGACAAACGGAATGATTCCGCGGTAGATATGGCCCGTTTTAATCTCCGGGGGGGTAACCGCTTTGAGGTAAAACAGCGAAAACCCGAACGGCGGCGTCATGAACGAAGTCTGCAGGTTGACGGCGATCAGAATGCAGAACCAGACCGGGTCGAAACCGAACTCGATCATGATGGGCGCCAGCACCGGCACGTGGATGAAAGTGATTTCGATGAAATCCAGAAAGAAGCCGATGACGAAAATAAGTCCCATGACGACGGCCAGGACGAACCACTGCCCGTGGCTGGCGGCGATCCCGCCCAGAAAACTCCGGACCAGTTCATCCCCCCCCATGCCGCGGAAAACCAGTCCGAAGGAGGCCGCCCCCACCAGAATGATGAACACCATGCAGGTGAGCTGCATGGTGGAATGCATCACCACTTGCAGCATTTGCAGGTTGAATTTCTTGTTGATGATCGTCAGCAGGGTCGCGCCCACGGCGCCCACGGCAGCGGCTTCGGTGGGCGAAGCCACACCGGCGAAGATGGAACCCAGCACGGCCACCATGAGAAACAAGGGCGGAAAAAGCGCCCGGATGAATTTCCGGAACATGACTCGGGGAGTGATCAGGGCCAGTTCCTCGGCCGGTATGGCCGGGGCCCATTCCGGCTTGATATTCGCCGCAATCAGAATGTAAAGAATGTAAAGCCCCACCAGGACCAGGCCTGGCAGCACCGCCCCCATGAAAAGATCCCCCACGGGAACGCCGACGATATCGCCGATCAATACCAGCACGATGCTGGGCGGGATGATCTGGCCCAGGGTCCCTGAAGCCGACACCGTGCCGCTGGCAAGCTCCTTCTGGTAGCCGCGTTTCAGCATGGTGGGGATGGCCAGAAGGCCCATGGTCACCACGGTAGCCCCGACGATACCGGTGGAGGCCCCCAAAAGGGCTCCCACGATAACAACCGATATGGCCAGTCCGCCGCGCATCCGGCCGAAAGCCAGCCCCATGGTGTCCAGCAATTCTTCAGCCAGGCCGGAGCGCTCCAGCATCACCCCCATGAAGACGAAAAGGGGGACGGCCAGCAGGGTGACGTTGGTCATAACCCCCCAGATCCGCAGGGGCAGAAGGTTGAAGAAATCCCATCCAAAGCCGATCAGGCCGAAGACCAGCGCGGTTCCCATAAGGGTGAAGGTGACGGGGAAACCCACCAGCAAAAGAATTGTCAGGGCCAGAAACATCCAGGCGGGCAGGTATTCCATCAGTCGCCGCCCCCCTTTTCGATTTCCCGGCCCATGATCGTCAGGAAACTTTTAATGCCCAGCGAGAGGCCCTGAAGCAGGACCAGACTGAAACCGGCCGGAATACAGGCTTTGAGAAGAAAGCGGAAAGGGATGCCGCCCGGATCGGGGGAACCCTCCAGCACCACCCAGGCGCTATAAACAAATTTGAGGGAGGTGGCGATGACCATGTAACAGCCGGGGATCAGAAAGACGAGGACCCCGAGGAGGTTGATCCAGGCCTGGGTCTTGACGCTGCCACGCTGATAGAAGATATCGACCCGGACATGACCGTCTTTTAAAAGGGTATAGCCGGCCCCCATCAGAAAGATAAAGGCGAACAGATGCCATTCCAGCTCCTGGGTGAACACGAAGCTCACATTGAAGGCATAACGCATGACGACATCGATAAATACAACGGCCACCACCACCGCCGTGGCCCAGGCCACAAAATTGCCCACCCGGGTGTTCAGGGCGTCAATCCACTTGTACACCTTTTCGAGAATTCGTATCAAAAACCGTAATCCAATAAAATTCCGATGAATTGGAATGAACCGTGTTTGTTCATAAAACTGCAGGCGGGATTTGGCGGCTCTCTTGATCGCGAGGGCCCGTTTAGTGCACCTTGAAGATTTCTATAACAGATACCGTATATTAGGGATTAAAATTTCTGTCAATAGATGAAAGGCTGGCCCGTTAGTCTCCGGGGCGTACCGCCGCGCCGATCCACTGGAGGAAATCCGCGTTGCCGCCGTCGATTTCAAAAGTGACGATGCAGGGGCAGTCATAACTGTGAAGGGTTTTGACCCGCGCGACCAGTTCCGGGACACGGGCCCGGGCGGTTTTGGCAATCATGACGACTTCGCGATCTTTCTGCAGAGCGCCGTCCCAGATGTATAAGCTCTGCATCGCATCCAGGATGTTGACACAGGCCGCCAGTTTCTCCTTCACGAGCACCTCGCCGATGCGCTGGGCTTCTTCCAGACTGCCGGTCGTCATGTAAACGAATTGAAAGGCCATGATGTCATTTCAGATAAGGGCTGAACAGCCGCGCGATCAGCCGCCGCGACCGTCGTCGCAGGGTTCGTCCTCGGCATCGAAACGGGTGTGTTCCGCCGACCCGGGGCGGGTGCAGACCGGCAGGGGTTCGGTTTCCACCCATTGGGCCTGGCAGCAGTCCGAGCGGGTGAGATCGTCCGGTATTTCCGTAACTTCCCGACCGCACTTTTCGCATTTGTAGGTTTTTTGAGCAGGCATGATCGGTTTCTCCGTCAAAGGTTGTCATTTCAGGAGCAGGTTAAACAAAACCGGGCGTTTTGTAAAGCCGATCCCGACGACCCCTGCGGTTGGCAGGTGGTGGAAGGTGGCGCCGTCACGGAGCCAGGACCATTCCAATTTAAACAAACGTATGGCTTACAAAAGCGGTTATGAAGGTGATACCGTTTGGCCTGAACCCGATGCTCACGGTTTGATGATGTTTTCCATGCTTTTCAGGTTGATGTCCAGCGGCCGGATGCGCAGGGCCGGCGGATCGCCGTCAAGGATTTCAATGCTGAAGGTATCGAAGACGCCCCCCAGAAACATGTCGACCCGGCGCGTGCGTTCAAGGAAAATCCCGGTGCGATCGTAAAGGATATCACCCTGTTCGTCTTTGACGATCACAAGGGCGAACAGGTCTTTCTGTCCCCTCTTGACCTTGAAACGATCACCAACGGCCAGGGCGGTATCGATCAGCTGGTTGGCCGGAATCAGAATGCCGCGGCGCTGGGGATCGTTCAATGCCAGGCGCTGAGAATCGGTATATTTCAGTGCCATCGGGTTTGATCTTTCGTAAAAGATACGGTCAAGGCACGCGCAGAACGACTTTGCCCCGCGCACGTCAACCCTATTTATAACCGTGGTTTAATTTGTTTTCCTGCCCTTGGGCCTGAAGGGAATGACTTCCGGCTGGCGGGGCGGGGCCTCGGGCGTTTTGTCGTCCGGGGCGGCATCATCGGCTGGCTGCCCGGCTCCGCTGCCGGGCTGCAGCACGTTGTGGATAATGCGGGAGAGGCGATCGATGCGGAAAGGTTTCTGAATGACGCCGTCGCAGCCGCGTTTGAGTATGCTGCTGGCCTCGCCGTCGATGCTGTAGCCCGTTGCCAGGATGGTTTTGACATCCGGCTGAAGATCCCGTAATCGGTCATAGACTTCACCGCCGCCCAGATCGGGCATGATCATGTCCAGGATGACGAGGTCGATTTTGCCCAGGTTTTCACGGAAAACCCGGATGGCGTCACGGCCGCTGCAGGCCTCCAGCACCTGGAATCCCAGCTTTTTAAGCATCCGGCCGCTGATATCCAGAACGGTGGGTTCATCGTCCACGACCAGGATGCATCCGCTGCCCTGGATGACGCTCTGATCCTTGTAGCCGATTTCTTCGATTTTGCGGGTAGAGGCCGGCAGGTAGATGAAAAAGGTCGAGCCATAGCCGCGCTGGGATTCCACGTCGATATAGCCACCGTGCCCCTTGATGATGCCGTAGGCTGAAGCCAGTCCCAGCCCGGTTCCCCGCCCCAGCTCCTTGGTTGTGAAAAAGGGTTCGAAAATCCGCCGCCGGATTTTCTGTTCCATACCCACCCCGGTATCGGTAACCATCATCAGAACGTATTCGCCCGACTTGATTTTATAATTGCGGCGCCGGATCTGATCGTGGCCGACGTTCATGGTTTTGATGAAAAGCTCACCGCCATCGGGCATGGCGTCGATGGCATTTTTGAAGATGTTGATCAGCACGTGATCGAGCTGGCTGCGGTCTCCGGCGATGGTGTGCAATTGGGACCCGCGGTTGGCGGAAATGGCAATGGCGGGATGGGTCTTGCGGAAAGTGGCCACCGTGCGGGTGACGAGTTCGTTGAGATCCAGTCCCCGAATGCGGTACTTGCCCTTGCGGGCATAGCCCAGCAGCTCGGAGGTCAGCTTGGAGCCGCTTTCGACGTGTTCCTGTATTTTGCGGAATTCCTCCAGGCGGGGATCATCCTCCTCGGTATCCAGAAGGAGCAGCGACACATTGCCCTGGATGGCCATGAGCAGGTTGTTGAAGTTGTGGGCAATGGCGCCCGCCAGTGTGCCGACGGCCTCCATTTTGCGCGCGTGCTGAAATTCGGCCTCCAGTTTTTTCTGATCGTCGATATCGCGGATGAAGTTCAGGGTGGCCGGCCGGCCGTCCCAGGTGATCTTGACGGCGTTGACTTCCACCCAGAACTTTTCGCCGTTTTTGCGCAGAAGCCTGAAATTGTAAGTGGACGGAACGACTTCACCCTTGAGCCGGCGAAAGTGCCGTTCCAGGACCATGTTCTGGTCTTCGGGGGCGACATATTCGAAAAAGGCGTGTTCTTTCAGATCCAAGCCCATTTCCTCCCCCATGCGTTTAGCCTTGGGGTTGGCGAATTTCATCTGGCTGTCCTGGAGAATGAAGATGGCGTCGGTGGCCGTCTCGACCAGTTTGCGGTATTTCTCCTCCGACTCCTTCAGGCCCTCCCGGGCGCGTTTGAACTCTTCGATATCCTTGGTGATGACCAGCACATACGGCTGGCGGTTGAGGATGATGAGGTTGGCGGACATCAGGCCGGTACGGATTTTGCCGTTTTTCAACCGAAAGCGGGCTTCCAGGTTCCGAATCGAGCCGCTGGCATCGATTTCCCCTACCAGCCGCTTGAGATCGGCGGCTTCGACCCAGATGCCGATCTGATTCGCGGTTTTGCCGATGACTTCTTCACGTTCGTATCCGGAGAGTGTGGAAAATCCTTCGTTCACCATGGTATAAACGCCGTCCCGCAGGCGGTTGAGCGTCACGGCGTCGGGGCTGATGGCAAACGCCGTCAGGAACAGGGCGTTGCTCAGTTTGAGGGCGCTTTCAGCCTGCTTGCGCCGATCGATGTTGCGGGAGACACAGATGCATCCGATCAGTTGCTTTGCGTCGTCGAACAACCCGGAAACCTGGGTTTCGAACCAGAAACCGGTGCCGTTTTTGTGCCGGTGCTCCAGGTCCAGCATCGTGGGGTTGATCCCCAGCCGCAGCATTTGCAGGGCCCGCTTGAACTGGTCGCGGCTGGACGGTCTCAGCGTGGCCGTAAAGTTGCGGTTTTGGATTTCGTCATGGCTGAAACCGAGGTGTTTGTGCACCGAGGGCGTCACGTAGATCGGTTTGAGCCGTTCGTCGAGCGTCCAGACGACATCCGGCATGTTCTCGGCCATCGTGCGGTATTGGATAAACCGCTTGCTGTCAGCGGTTTCCTTCCGGCGCAGGGCTGCGATTTCGGCTTCCAGCGACTGAATACGCCCTTCAAGATCCTGGTATGTCGGGTGGTCCGTCAATTTGCCGTGTCCTTGGATGATTTATCGGCGATGGGCGTCGGGGGCCATCGGCCCTCGCGGCCTTTATAGCGGTCGATGGGCCTGGTTCTCGATCCATCCGGCCGGGGTGATACGGATATAATCGAGCTTGCGTTGAAGCTCCCGGATGGTGGAAGCGCCGCCGTAAGTCAGCCCCGAGCGCAAACCGCCGATGATATCGGCAATGATCAACTCTTCGTCTTCGCGGTAAGGCACATCCAGGCTGACGCCCTCGGCGGTTTTCCATTCCGTCATCCCGCCGTGAAAAGCGTCCTGGGCTTCGCTGCTGGCCATGCCGCGGTAGACCTTCACCTTGAATTCGTTGCCCTGCGGGTCCCGGCGCGATATCACGTCCCCCGGGGTCGGCCGGGTTCCGGCCAGCATGCTGCCGATCATAACGCTGTCGGCCCCGAAGGCCAGGGCTTTGACAATATCGCCGGGCGTGCGGATGCCGCCATCGGCCACCACCGAACGGTCGACCCGCGCACAGTTTTTTATGGCCGTCAGGTTGGGGACCCCGAATCCGGTCTTGATCCTGGTGGTGCACACCGAACCGCCGCCGATGCCGACCTTGACGATGTCGGCATTGAGCGAAGCCAGGAAATCCGCACCGGCATAGGTGGCGACGTTGCCGGCCATGATACAGGCCTCCCGGCCCAGGATGGCACGGATTTTTCTCAGGGTTTTACCGACATAACGGGCGTGGGCGTGGGCCACGTCGATACAGAACATTTCGGCGCCGGCATCGCGCAGGGCTTCGGTACGTTCAAGATCCATTTCCGAGCAGCCGATCGAGACGAACGTTTTGTAGTTGCAGGCCTTGAAAATCCGTACATTCTCCTCAATGGACATGAAGCGGTGGATAACACCGATGCCGCCCATGGCCCCGATAAAGTTGGCCATGGCGTCTTCGGTTACGCTGTCCATATTGGCCGTCATGACGGGCAGGTCCAGGTGCAGTTTTCCACTCTTGTCCGCAATGTCAATATCGACCACTTTGCGGGATTCCCAGTGATTATAGGACGGCACCAATAAAACGTCGTCGTAGGTTATGGCATCGGTCATGGCAGGTTCTCCGGCGAAAAGCCGAACGGGCGAATGGGCGTGGGGGCCGTTTATAGCATCCCCGGGGGGTGATGGCAAGGCGTGGCCCATTGGAAACGACGATTATCTAAAATCCTTCTTCACAGTGGACGCAAGCATTGTTTTTATCGGTTTGTAAAAGGACGCCGTGCGTCGTTTCGGGCATCGTCAGCGCCGGTTGCTTTTAGGCGCTAAACCTCTTAGGGTGGCAGGCTCCGGGGGGGGTGGCGGGGGGGGTCCCGCCCGCAAGGGGCCCGTTCAACGGGTTCCCATCTGAATCTGAAAGGTCTGACTCGTGAAACCGATTGTAACCGTGGCCGTTCGCACGCTGGTGGATTTCGTATTGAAATCCGGCGACCTGGAGCTTTCCTTCAAGGGCTCCCGGCGATCGCTGGAGGGCCTGCGGGCCCACCAGAAAATCCAGCGATCCCGGCCGGAGGGCTATGTCCCGGAAGTCCCCATCCAGTATACTCTGGAGACCGACCAGCTTGTTCTGGAGGTCAGCGGGCGCATCGACGGGGTGTTCAGCGACGCCGGTGTCACGGTCATCGACGAAATCAAATCCACCCGCCGGGATCTGGAGTCCCTCCGCGACCACCAGAATCCCATGCACTGGGGGCAGGCCCGGGCCTACGCCTGGATGTATGCGGCCCGGCATGAGCTGCCCCGAATCGACGTTCAGCTGACTTATTACCATCTGGAATCGGGCCGTACCATCGAAATCCGACAAAGCTTCGACTTCGAGACCCTGACCGTTTTTTTCGAGACCCTGACCACGGCGTTTCTGGATTGGGCCGAGGGCCTGGAACAATGGCGGCGGCGGCGCGACCGGGCGATCCACAAGCTGGCGTTTCCGTTTGGCGCTTATCGCGCGGGACAGCGTCAAATGGCCGTGACCGTCTATCGTGCCATCCAGGGGGGGCATCCGGCCCTGGTCCAGGCGCCGACCGGGATCGGCAAGACCCTGGGAGCCGTCTTCCCGGCCGTCAAAGCCTTGGGCGCCGGCCTGACCTCCCGGATTTTCTACCTTACCGCCCGTACCACCGGGCAGCGGGCGGCTGAAAAGGCCCTGGCCCTGCTGGGCGATGTCGATCTGCAGCTGAAAAGCCTGACCCTCACCGCCAAAGACAAGATCTGCCCTTACCCCGAGGCCGCCTGCAGGCCGGATGAATGCCCCCGTGCCCGCGGTCATTTCGACCGCCTCAAAGGCGCCCGGGAAGCCGCCTTCGAACAAATGGTGCTGGACCGCGAGACCGTGGCGCGCCTGGCCGGGGATTTTCAGGTGTGCCCGTTCGAGTTCAGCCTGGAAATGGCCCTGTGGGCTGACCTGGTGATTGCCGACTACAATTACGCCTTCGATCCCCGGGTTTACCTGCGCCGCTTTTTCGACGAGAACGGCACCGATTTCACTTTTCTAATCGACGAAGCCCATAACCTCGTGGACCGCTCCCGCGAGATGTTCTCGGCCGTCATCGACAAGCAGCGTTTTCTGGACCTGCGGCGGGTTCTGCGGGATGATCAGCGCTCGCTTTATCGCGCCCTGGGCAAGATCAACGCCTGGCTGACGGCGGCGCGCAAGGACAATCTGGCCGGCGGCGCTGAAACGGCCGCCGAAGATCCGCCCGAGGATTTACTGCCGCTGCTGCTGCGTTTCTTTTCCCTGGCCGAGAAGTGGCTGCTTAAAAATATCGCCAGCGCCTGGCGGGAGGATCTGATCCAGCTTTATTTCGACGTTTCCACCTTTCTGCGTGTGGCCGATCGGTACGACTGCGCCTATGCCACCTGCTATCAGGGCGATGCCAGGGATCTGACCATCAAGCTCTTCTGTATCGACCCCGCCCGGCAGCTGGCCGAGGCCTTGCAGCGCTGCCGGGCGGCGATCTTTTTTTCAGCCACCCTGACGCCTTTTGATTATTTCAATACGCTTTTCGGCGGTGATGACCGCAGCGCCTGCCTGCGACTGCTGTCGCCGTTTCCGCGCCGGAATCTATGCCTGATGATCGACGGACGCATATCGACCTACTACCGCGAGCGCGAGCGCACAGCTGCGGCGGTGGTCGCGGCCGTGGCCGATCTGGTGCGGATCCGTCCCGGCAATTACCTGATTTTCTTCCCCTCCCATGCCTATCTGCAGATGGTGCATGCGCTTTTTCGCGACGGCCATCCGGACCTGAACACCCTCGTGCAGGAAACCGGAATGGATGAGCCGGCCCGGGATCATTTTCTGGCGCGCTTTCGCGGGGACAACCCCGAAGCCCTGATCGGTTTCGTCGGCATGGGCGGCATCTTCGGCGAGGGGATCGACCTGGCCGGCGACCGGTTGGCGGGAGCGGTAGTTGTCGGGGTGGGACTGCCGGGCATTTGTCTGGAACGGGATTTGATCCGGGATTATTTTGAAACCCACCGCCAGGCCGGGTTCGATTTTGCCTATCGCCTGCCGGGCTTCAACCGGGTTCTCCAGGCGGTGGGGCGCGTGATCCGCACCTCGCGCGATCGGGGGGTCGTCTTACTGCTCGATCAGCGCTGCGCGACCCGCCCTTACCGCGAACTGTTCCCGCCCGAGTGGGCCCCCGTTCATCTGGGCGCCGCCCGTTCGGTGGCGTCGGTCCTGCAGGATTTCCGGACAAGCGGGAAGATTGGCCCAAACCCTAAGGGCTCGCGCAACAATAAATTAGCAATTTCCAGCGAGTCCTAAGACCTGATAACCACCCACACAGGAGTAAATCCTATGCTGCCGCTGGCAACCACCACCCCCATGGAAGAACTTGATCACCGGATCGGACGTTTTCAGCAATACCTGGCGGCCGAGGCGATCGACGGCGCCCTGATCCTCCAGAACACCGATCTCTTTTACCTTGCCGGTACTATCCAGCAATCGCATCTTTATGTGCCGGCCAGCGGCGATCCGGTGCTGATGGTTCGCAAAAGCCTGGCCCGGGCCCGGGCCGAATCCGCCTTGAAAAATATCGTGGCCCTGGCCAGCCCGCGCCGGATTGCCGGCATCCTCGAATCGTTCGGGCATCCGCAGCCCGCGCGGCTGGGTCTGGAACTGGACGTGATTCCCGCGGCGTTTTACCTGCATTATGCCCGTCTGTTCGAGGGCGTTGCCCTGACGGACATTTCCCCAGGCCTTCGCCGGGTGCGGGCCGTCAAGTCCGACTACGAGCTCAATCTCATGCGGCAGGCGGCCGAACGGGCGGACGCTGTGGCCGGCACGGTCAGGGACATCATCCGTGAAGGCATGACCGAGGTGGAACTGGCCGGGCGGATCGAAGCCGAGGCCCGTCGGCGCGGACACCAGGGGATCGTGCGCATGCGGATGTGGGGCGGGGAGCTGTTTTACGGGCCCCTGCTGGCCGGTCCGACGGCGACCGTGCCCAGCTTTCTGGCCTCGCCCACCGGCGGCGCCG
>JAERRP010000860.1 GCA_016735415.1 Desulfobacterales bacterium
GGTGGTTAAAAAGCGTCCGTATGCTTTCGCGGGCCTGGGGATCCTCGTTGATCCATTCGGCGATGATGTCGCGGGCGCCGGCCAGGGCGTCTTCGGTGGTTTCAAGGCCTTCTTCGACGTCGATATGGTCGGTGGCGAGGGCTTCGGGGTCCCTGCCTTTTTGTTCGAAAATGGCAGCGGCCAGGGGCTCCAGGCCTTTTTCGCGGGCAATCGTGGCCCGGGTGCGGCGTTTGGGCCGAAAGGGCAGATAGATGTCCTCCAGGGCGCTCATGGTTGCAGCCGTTTCGACGGACTCCCGGAGTTCTTCGGTCAGATGGCCGTTGTCTTCCAGGGACTTCAAAATGGTTGCGCGGCGTTTCTGAAGATCGTTGAGTTGTTCGAGGCGGTCGCGGATGGCGGTGATGGCAACCTCATCCAGGCTGTCGGTGGCCTCCTTGCGATAACGGGCGATAAACGGCACGCTGGCCCCTTCCTCCAGAAGCGTGGCCACCGATTTGATCCGGGCGGCTGAAAGGGACAGTTCTGTGGCGACGCGGGACAGGTGTGATTCGTTCATGGGTTCCTTTCCAGTTGGGCGCTGACCGGACTTCTGCGGCGACGCGGATGTGTGGATCCGCTGGACAGGGGTATGCTTGAGACCCGTCGTATAGGCGGAGACCCGGGTGCCTGTCAAGTGGCAAGAGATGGAAGGCGGGGTGCTCGGACCGCCGCCGCGTCTTTAGGGCTCGCGGCCCCGTTGCCCGGCCTCGTGACAAAAGGAAACGGCCCAACCGGATGAAGACATTGGACCGCCGCACCCCGGGGGGAACGTAATGCCTTCCGTAATACGAGAGGGGCCCTGATCAGTTGCAGCCCGCCGACTGCAGGTGATCGACGAGGGTGACGAATTCCGGCAGAAAACGGCTGCTGGGCATCTGAAAAAAAGCACCGTTGCGGGACTGTTGGGCCAGTTGCGAAAAAGGGTTGGGGGCGATGTTCACATCGAAGATGGTGCCCCCGTTCTGAAGAACGGTCCAGGCCACCTGGTTGGGCAGATTGGTGGCCCCGGATGTGCCCACAACGATCAGGAGCCGTGTTGCGGCCGCCGCCTGGAGCGAACTCCGGAACCGGAACTGGTGCTCGTTGTAGATTTCGTCGAACCAGAGCACATGCGGGCGTGTGCGTCCGCCGCAGTCCGGGCAGGTCAGTTGGCGTTCTTCATCCGCTCTCAGGGGCCGGTTCTTGTCGCGACCGATCAGGTCGGGCGGCAGGGGGTGAAGGTCCGGGCGGCATTCGGCCGCACAGCGCATGAAAAAGACATTGCCGTGAATCTGGTAGGTGCGCTCCGGGCTGTTGCCGGCCCGCAGGTGCAGGTCGTCCACGTTCTGGGTAACCAGCCGGAAGTCTTCGCCCATCAGCTTTTCCAGTTCCATCAACGCCAGGTGACCTGCATTGGGCGTGGCCCGGCGGCAAACCGTGGCCCGGTGAAGGTACCACTGCCACACGTCGTCGGGGTTGCGGCGGAACATCTGCAGGGTGGCCATTTCCTGGGGGTGATAAACCTGGCTCCCGACGGTCCAGTAGCCCTCGGGGCCGCGAAAGGTGGGAATACCGCTTTCGGCCGAGATGCCGGCACCGGTCAAAACCGTCAGCAGGCCGCCCTCCCGCAGGATGGCACGCAACCGGTCTTCCTGTTCAGGCGTAATCATCGCGATGCTCCCGTATTTGATTTGCCTCCCGCCGGGGATAAGTGCTAAACGGGCTTATGTTGAGGGCCTGTAATAATGGCATTGATCGAAGGCGCCGTCCACCTGGTTTGAAGATCGATCCGGCCCCCAGGCGCCGATCGAAGCCCGAAGAGGCCCTTTGAAATTTTGAATTGGGTCCATCCAGCAGGAGTAAATTTTGCTTCCGGGCAAAGGCGCAGCGATTTGACGTACGCAGGCGTAGTTTGCTACGTCGAGGAGCGGACAGAGCGAGAACGCCGCCTGGGGCTATAAGATGCCCTTTCTGGATGGACATCAGCAAAGGAACCCCATGACCGCAGACCCGTGCCACCATATTCCGGAAAACGTTCAGACGGTTCATCTGATTGCCGTGTGCGGAACGGCCATGGGGGCCCTGGCGGCCATGCTCCAGGAAATCGGTCTCAATGTAACAGGTTCGGATCGAAACGTCTATCCGCCCATGAGTACTTTTCTGGCCGAGCGCCGCATCCGGGTGATGGACGGTTTTTCAGCCGAACACCTGAACCATCGCCCCGACCTGGTGGTGGTGGGCAATGCCATCACGCGCGACAACCCGGAAGCCGTGGCCATGCGCGAACTCGGTCTGGCCTACTGTTCCATGCCCGAAGCCCTGAACCACTTCGCGGCGGCCGGCAAGGAAACCCTGCTGGTGGCCGGCACCCACGGCAAAACCACCACCTCTTCGCTGCTGGCCTGGCTGCTGCACAGTGCCGGGCAGGAACCGTCGTTCATGATCGGGGGTATCCTCAACAACTTCAGCGGGAACTACCGCATCGGCCGGGGACCCGCGTTCGTGGTGGAGGGGGATGAATACGACACGGCCTATTTCGACAAGGGCCCCAAGTTCCTGCATTACCGCCCCCGGATCGCCATTGTCACCGGGGTTGAGTTCGACCATGCCGACATCTTCCGCGACCTGGATCATGTCAAATCCACCTTTCAGCATTTTCTGGATCGTCTGGCGCCGCAGAGCCTTTTGCTGGCCTATGACGGCGAACCCAACCTGGTGGGCCTGCTGGCGTCCGAACCGGCCTGTCGGGTGGAACGCTACGGGTTTACGCACCCGGCCGACTGGCAGATCGGCCGGGTGCGGGCGGAAACTTCTGAAACGGTGTTTGAGGTGTGCCGCCGGGGAAGCGAATTCGGCACATTTCGCACGCCCATGATCGGCGAGCACAATCTGCTCAATGCGGTGGCCGCCATTGCGGCTGCCCACCATAGCGGCGTGGCCTGCGAGGCTCTGGTGCGGGGACTGGCCGGCTTCCGCGGCATCAAGCGGCGCCAGGAGGTCCGCGGGGTTA
>JAERRP010000229.1 GCA_016735415.1 Desulfobacterales bacterium
CAAAACAGCCTATCAGCAGGATGAACTGGTCTATCAGGTACGGGACCACGAGATCCGGGTCCCTCTCTATACCGAATCCCTGTGCCGCAAAAAGATTCCCAAGATCGCCCTACCCCACTTCAAAGATCCCGGCGAAATCTATCGCTGGCTGCGGCGGGAAAACCTGCCCGGCCATTTCCCTTACACGGGCGGTGTTTTCCCCATCAAGCGGATAGGGGAGGACCCCACCCGCATGTTCGCCGGTGAAGGGGATCCCCAGCGGACCAACACCCGCTTCAAAATGCTTTCGGCCGAGAGCGACGCCAAACGCCTGTCAACCGCGTTCGATTCCGTAACCCTTTACGGCTACGATCCTGATCCGCGGCCGGATATCTACGGCAAGGTGGGCACCTCGGGGGTCAGCGTATGCACCCTGGACGATGTCAAAATACTCTACGGCGGGTTCGAGCTCTGCGCGCCCGCGACATCGGTTTCCATGACCATCAACGGGCCGGCTCCCATTGTACTGGCCATGTTTCTCAACACCGCCATCGATCAGCAGGTGGATCGCTATCGTGAAGAAAACGGCCAGCCGCCCTCAGCGGAAGTATACAACCAGATCCGTGCCGACGTGCTGGCCAATGTTCGCGGTACCGTTCAGGCCGATATCCTCAAAGAAGACCAGGGTCAGAACACCTGTATTTTCTCCATCGACTTCGCCCTCAAGATGATGGGCGACATCCAGGCCTATTTCATCGAGAATAACGTCCGCAATTTCTATTCCGTATCCATTTCCGGCTACCATATTGCCGAAGCCGGCGCCAACCCGATCTCGCAGCTGGCCTTCACACTGGCCAACGGGTTCACCTATCTCGAATACTATCTCTCCCGCGGCATGCCCCTTGACCATTTCGCGCCGAATCTCTCCTTTTTCTTCTCCAACGGGATGGATCCGGAATACACCGTGATCGGCCGGGTGGCGCGTCGCATCTGGTCCGTGGCCCTGCGGGAGAAATACGGCGCCGCGGCCCGCTCCCAGATGCTGAAGTACCATATCCAGACTTCCGGCCGCTCTCTGCACAGCCAGGATATCCAGTTCAACGACATCCGTACCACCCTGCAGGCCCTGTGCGCGGTCTACGACAATTGCAACAGCCTTCACACCAACGCCTTCGACGAAGCCATCACCACGCCTTCCCGGGAATCGGTGCGCCGGGCCCTGGCCATCCAGATGATAATTAACCGGGAGTGGGGCCTGGCCCGGAACGAAAATCCCCTGCAGGGCAGCTTCATCGTGGACGAACTCACCGACCTGGTGGAGGAAGCCGTCCTGATCGAATTCGACCGCATCACCGAGCGCGGCGGCGTGCTGGGCGCCATGGAAACCGGCTACCAGCGCGGCCAGATCCAGGAGGAATCCATCTACTACGAGACCTTGAAACATACAGGGGCCATGCCTATCATCGGGGTCAATACCTTTCGGGATCCGGACGCGCATGCCGACGAACTATCCGAAAGAGTCGAACTGGCCCGGGCGACCGAAGAAGAAAAAGCGTCCCAGCTCAAACGCCTGGCCGATTTCCACGCCCGGCATGCCGCCGAATCGGCGGCGGCGCTCAAGCGACTCCAGCAGGTTGCCCTGTCGGGCGGCAACATTTTTGCCGAACTCCTGGAAGCGGTCAAAGTCTGTTCCCTGGGCCAGGTTACCGGCGCCCTGTATGATGTGGGGGGAAAGTACCGGCGCAACATGTAGGGACGGTCGTTCAGAAAGGGCATCATGCGAACCCTGAGGAACGCGGCGTACTTATCGTACGCCGTCGTGACACGGGGTGCGCCTGACGCCGATATCGGATTTTTTTCGAAACCAGGAGAAAAGAGATATGCGTGAAGCTGTCATCGTGAGTGCCGTGCGTACGCCCTTAGGGAGCTTCGGGGGGACCCTGAGCAAAATGGGGGCCACCACACTTGGGGCGATCGTGATCGAAGAAGCGGTCCGCCGGGCCGGCATTGACAAGGAAGCGGTTGACGAAGCCATCATGGGCCAGGTGCTGCCCCTGGGCTACGGCCAGAATCCGGCCAAACAGACCGCCGTCAAGGCCGGCATGCCTGATGAGCTGCCGTGTATAACGGTCAACAAGGTCTGCGGCTCGGGGCTCAAGGCCGTCATGCTGGCGGCCCAGGCCATCCAGGTCGGGGATGCGGACGTGGTGGTGGCCGGTGGCATGGAGAATATGAGCATGGCACCCCACTACCTGGAGAAGTCCCGCACCGGCTACCGTATGGGCAACGGCGTTCTCAAGGACCACATGCTCAACGACGGATTATGGGACCACGTCAACGATTTCCACATGGGCATCTCCAACGATCTGTGCGCCGCAAAATACGGCGTGGCCCGGGAGGATCAGGATCGATACGCCGCCGAGTCTTACCGCCGTGCGCTGGATACCATCGCGGCCGGTCGATTCGCGGATGAAATCGTTTCCGTGGAAATCCCGCAGCGTAAAGGTGACCCGCTGGTATTCGATCGGGACGAGTGCGTCCGGGAGACCCCCTATGAAGTTCTGGCCGCCATGCGGCCGGCCTTTCAAAAAACCGGCACAGCCACGGCCGGCAATGCATCGATCATCAGCGACGGGGCCGCCGCCGTGATCGTCATGGCCCGCGAAAAGGCCGAAGCCCTCGGCTGCCGCATCATGGCCGGCATCGGCGCCCAGGCTTCCCATGGGATCGAAATGAAGTACGTCCTGGTGGCCCCCATCCTGGCCGTGCCCAAATGTCTGGCGAAACAGGGCATCAGCGCCGAGGACGTTGATCTTTTCGAAATCAATGAAGCCTTCAGCGGTTCCACCCTGGCTGTTCTGCGGTAGCTGAAGCTTTACCATGCCAGGGTAAACGTCAACGTCGGCGCGTGCGCTTTGAGGCA
>JAERRP010000279.1 GCA_016735415.1 Desulfobacterales bacterium
GGCGGGCCTGATCGCCGGTCCGGCCGTCCGGCAGGACCACCAGGAGGTCCCGGGCGGACTTCAGGCGGTTGATCGTCGGGGGGATTTCGCGCGGGTCCAGCCGCCGCATCAGGTCCACCTGGGGGTCGGCCGCGATGCGTTGGGGGATAAACGCTGTTTGAATTTCAAAAGGGGTTTCGGCGCTGCTGACGAAAATGTTCTCCACGACAGTTCGGGTGCCGGCGGACAGATGAATGGGCACCACCAGTTCAAAGCCGGTCCCCCCCTGCCGGATGAGGCCGCTGATCCTGGCCCCCGTCAGGGTTGGCGTCCGCTGGAGTTGTTCCAGCGCAAGTTGCGGCGCTCCGGGTTTGCGCACCCACTGTTGGAAAAAGGTTTCCAGCGAACACCGGCAGGCCGCTTCGAAGGTCGCCTGGATATCCCGCCAGGAGGTCGTCCGGAACATGCGTTCCGTGGCGATGCGGCGCAGACTGGACCAGAAAACGGCATCGCCGACGCGCCGGCGCAGCATGTGAAACACCATTGCGGCTTTATCGTATCCGACGGCTTTGGTCAGGGGATCCTGGCGACTGTAAAAACGGGTCAGGGGAAAGTCGTCTCCCGGGGGGACGAGCACGGTATAATTGCGCAGCATCTGCTGCCGATGGGCGCGGGCCGCGGCCGTGCTGATTTGTTCGTGGTAGAGATGTTCGGCCACATAGCTGGTCAGCCCTTCGCTCCAGTTGCCGCCTTTCAAATCGACTTTAACCCCGTTGCCCCACCAGCAGTGGGCGATCTCGTGACCCAGACTGGTGCGAATGATAAACGGCAGCCGCAGTACGCGCCCGCCGAGAAGGGTGTAGGAAGGAAAGCCATAACCGGTGGGGAAGAAGTTCTCGACCACGGCAAATTTATCGAAGGGGTAAGGGCCGAAAAGCGCTTCGTAGGCGGTTAAATAGTTCAAGGAAGCTTGCAGGTAGCGGCCCGCCAGGGCGGGGTCATCCTGCAGAAAATAGGTGGCGGCCTGCAGGCGGCCGTCATGTTTTTCGTGAACCGAATAGATTCCGGCCGCCAGGGCCAGCCCTTCGACCGGGGTGTCGATCTGCCAGGCGGAAACCGAAAGGCCGTGGCGCGGGGCGGCTGCGAGAGGACGTCGGGCCGTAACCGCCAGGGTTCCCGGCGGCCCGGCGACCTCTAGCCGAAACCGTTCGCGGGCCCCTTCAACGGCCGGATACCAGCCGGCCCCGGCCAGCAGGAGGGTGCCGCGCGGGGAAATGGTTCCGGTAACCCCGTAACCCGGGTTGTCGGTATTGATCGGATCCGTCGGAACGGGGTCGTCGAAACGGCCGTGATAGCGAATCTCCAGAAGCAGGGAGGACCGGGACCCGGGCGGGGTGCCGACCGCGATCTCAATCCAGGATGAACGGCGGTTGTATACCGCCTTGGCGCCGTCGACCAGCAGACGGTCGATCACGACACCCGGCCCCAGGAATACCCGCAGTTGGGATGGTGCCTGATGGCTGATGGCGATGCGATCGACCCCGGCGAGGTGGGCGCGGCCGGGATCCAGGCGCACATCGAGGTCGTGGTCGGCCTGGAAGGCATGACCGGCGGGGGTGGCCGCCAGCGCGACGAGGACCAGAATGATCAACGCTCGCAGCGTGCCGGACAGCATATCGAACAGTCGCGGTCGGTTCAATGGTCAGTTCCCTGGTTGATCGTCCGGATCGCAGGCCTTCGCTATTGATCTTTGTGGGGGTTTGATTATCGTTATCCTAACGACGATCCATCCGATGTCAAAATCAGGCCGGAAGAATATTGTCATCTTACGCGCCCGCGGCCGGTTGGCGGTGGGGTGGTTTGACCTCAGACAATAATTGTAATACATAAAATAATCAGCGGGTTCGATGTCCGATCCCGGCAGTGTCACGGACCAGCGAGCCGAAGTGGCGAGGCCCGCCGGCGGCTTGAATGATGGGGTCTGATGGGTGCAATTGCCAAATTGAACGTGGACCACCTGATTGGAACCGAGGTGGGGACCTCCACGATTCTGAAAGAGTTGGCGCGGGGAGGGATGGCGATTGTGTTTATTGCCTACCAGCGAACCCTCAGGCGCCAGATCGCGCTTAAAGTTCTGCCCAAGAAAATCCTGACGTCCAAGACCGCCGAGCGTTTTCAGTCCGAAGCCGAATCGGCCGCAATTCTCTCCCATCCGAACATCATACCGGTTTATGAGGTGGGTGAAACGGAAGAATTTCTGTTCTTCACCATGCAGCTGGTGCAAGGTAAATCCCTGGCCCGCATGATCAATATGGCCAAGAAAAATTTACTGCCGTCACGTCGGACGATGCCGGTCGGTGAAACAGTCCGGATTTGCAACCTGGTACTGGAGGCCCTGGAATATGCCCATCAGATGGAGATCATCCACCGGGACATCAAACCGGGCAACGTGCTGATGGAGAACCATACGCAGCGGCCGCTCATCACCGATTTCGGTGTCGCCAAAGTGTTGCGGGGCGAAGACGAAAAACTCCCGATGGTGCAGGGCACGCCGGTCTATATGCCACCGGAACAGATATTGGGGCGGGAGGTCGACGGCCGCAGCGACATCTATGCCACCGGGACCATGCTTTTCAAGATGCTGTCGCCCGACCTGCCGCTGCCGCCCTTCGATTCCAAGACGGCCCTGCTCAAACAGAAAGTCAAACGCCAGGAGGGCTGTTTTCTGAAACTGCCCTCGGAGCTCAATTCGGATGTGAATGAGGAGATGGACCGCATCATTCTGAAAGCGACGGCCTACCGGCAAGCGGATCGCTATCAGTCCTGTCGGGACTTCCTCCAGGACCTGCAGGCCTATGAAAAACACTATTTACACTGATGATCCTCCCGGGGCCCGGGCCGTGCGAAAAACTGGATCGCGGTTTGAGAATCGACCCCGGCGCCCCTGGGGGCGCTGTCGCAATCTCGCTGCCCGATATTGACGCCGTTGCTGTTTGTCGGGCCATCCCCGCCCAGACCGGAGAAGCCTATTTCATGTCGAAAGCCCAGATGAAAAAAGAATACGACCGCGTCGGCCGCTCGTTTTCCCTGCTTTTCAACCGGTCGACCATGTACCAGCTCGACCATCCCTATACCACCCAGTCCATCAAGGATTTCTTCCGCACCATCGGGACGGTCCTGAATTACCAGCCGTCCCTGGTCGTGATTATGAACCGGGACCAGTTTTTTATCGAAGACGAACCGCTGGATCCCCGCCTGAATGTGACCCGCATGGTCGCGCATTTCAAAAAAACCGGGCTGCAGTCCCTGTCGTTTTATGAGGGCCTGCAGTCAAACGACATCTCCGAATTCATCCGTGTTTTTATCGACCTGGCCGCCTTCCCGAACGTCGAGGCCATGCGCCGGGAGCTTGGGCGGGTCGGCATCGAGGCCATCAAAATCAATCACGTGGTCTACAGGAAAGTTACGGAAGACGACGCCGTGGTGTCGAAGGATGTTTTGAAGCAAAGCGCCGATGCCGCCAGCGCCGGACCGAAAGAAGATCACAAAAAAAGCATACTGGGGGTCGTGGCCGGCGGCCTGGTCATGGAAGAACTGGAACAGGCCCTCTCGCTGCGGTTTGTGATCGACAACCCCGGGGCCGCTTCCCGCACGCTGATCGATTCAGACCTGACCTCGGCCCGGCAGGGCGGCGAAGGGGCTGGCGGCCCCTCCGGGCCGGTGATCGTCAAACAGCTCAACCGTTTGCGCAGTGAAGTCGATAAAGTGACCCCGGAAATGGAGGGGGCCAACCTGGCTGAACTGGCCGAAGCAGTTTTCGACATGAAGCGCAAGTTGCTGAGCGGTATCGAGGCCCAGAAATCCACCGGGGTGGTCTATGCCGACGAGGCCGGCATCCATCAGGAAGCCAATGAACTGACCGACCGGGTTTTCGTTCAACTGGTCAGGGACGAATACCGCAAAGGCGCCATCACGGTGAAACGCCTGGCCCAGATTATCCGCCGACTGGTGCCCGATCCCCAGGAACTCCAGCGCCTGATGCCGGCTTTGAAGGAAGCGCTGATCGGGGAGGGCATGCCGCTGACGGATTACATGGGGTTGATCGGCGCTTTGGGAAAAGAGCTCCAGAGCCAGGGCCTGGCCCAGGTGCTGACGAAAGGGGCCGAAGATATCGGGGTGGAAAGTGAAGACCTGATCCAGGAGGTGCTCTCCAACCCCCAGATCGCCGCTGAGCTGATCTACCTGTCGGCGGAAATTCGCAAAGGGGCCGGTGACGAAAAGCTGCTTTCCGACCTATTAGTGGAGTATATCGAACGGATCGGGGGACAATTGACCCTTGAGGCTGCTGCCGGCGCCCGGGACGGCGAAGAAGAAGAAATGGATCAGGTGCTGCGGCGTGTTCAGTCCCAGATCGTCGACCGGCTCAAATCCAAGGATGTTCAGGGTGATGTGCTGCGGGAGGTGGAAGAACGTTTGAGCGCGCGCATGGAGGCCATGATTGCCAAGCTTCAGATCGACTTCGACAAATGGGGCGGCGGTTTGCCGGCCGCTGCCGGTGATCTGAAAAAATTCAGTATTCTGGGCGCGCTGGAAGAGGGAACCGCGGAAGACGAGGATCTGGCCCGGGTCCTGGAGCAGGTGCGTGCGGGGCTTCACGAGCGGGACGTGGATGAAAACAATTTCCAGGAGATCTACAGTGAAATCGTCAAGGGCAAGATTGCCTGGAAAAAACAACAGGAGAAAAAAGAACTGCCCAGCGGTGTTATGAACCGCACCAGCATTCTCTTTTTCGTGGAAAAGGAGATGCAGCGCGCCGTGCGCTACGGCACGCCTTTTTCGATTATCCTGTTTGCGATCGTGCGGGCCATTCCGCGTGAAAAAGTGCCCGCCGGCGCGGTTCGCCAAAAAGAGGTCTACCAGGCCGTCGTGGATCGGATGGCGCGGGTGGTGCGCGATCCGGACATGGTGGGGTCGCTCGACAAAAGCCGTATGCTCTGGCTGCTGCCCATGACCATGCCCGACGATATCAAGATCGCGCGGGAACGCATTCTGAACGACCTGCATCGCCATATCTACAACGTCAACGGCGTTCCCCTGAAAATCCGGATGGCATCGTCGATCATGGATTTCTCCCACGAGGAGATGCCCCCCCTGCGGACTTTTCTCAAAAGGGCCGAAAGGGGGCTGCACGAAATCGTGGTGCGGCTTAAAAATATCCGTGAGCTGATGTAGGCACCGGCCCGCCGATAGAATCTCGCCGCTAACGGCCTGGTGCGGTGCAGCGGCAAACTTCAGGATAGAACAGAAAGCGACCACACCGATGAGCGACTACCACGAACTTCACTACCGGCTGCAGATCGAACCCGACCTTGAGCACTTTACGTTCAAGGGCCGCACCGAAATGATATTCCGCCCGGCGGAGGCCGTCCGTCAGATCCGGCTTAACTGCCTGGCACTTGCCATCGATGCCTGCCGGGTGGGTTGGGATGATAAACAGGAGCGTGCCGAATTCCAGATAGCGGAGGAAGATGAGCAGCTCCTGATTGCGCTTCCGGAGCCGGTCGCCGGTCTGCTGACGGTTAGCATCGATTACCACGGCACGATCAGCGACGGTATGGCCGGTTTTTACCGCAGCGGCTATACGGTCGACGGCCAAACCCGCCCCATGGCGGTGACCCAGTTTCAGGAAAGTGATGCCCGCCGGGCGTTTCCCTGCTTCGATCATCCGCGCCACAAGGCAACCTTCGATGTTACCATGGTGGTCGACCGCAATCTGACGGCCCTTTCCAACGGTGCGATCGCCCAGGAAACCCTGCGGGCGGACGGGCGCAAACAGGTAACCTTCGAGCGTACGCCGCGGATGTCTTTTTGTTATCTCTTTTGTAAATCTAACACAACGAGTACAAAGCACGCAACGCTCTTGGTCAAGAACAAAAGAGTTAGGTGTACTAAATAGAACAGATAAGT
>JAERRP010000639.1 GCA_016735415.1 Desulfobacterales bacterium
ACGGCAATGAGTTTTCGCAGGAGCGCCGCCCCGATACCCTGTCCGTGCATAGCATCGGCCACCATGACGGAAAACTCGGCCCGGGTTAAACTAGGTTCCCGGATTAAACGGGCCGCACCGAGCATTTCTTCCGCCTGGGCGGATTTGGCGATGGCCACCAGGGCCATATCGCGGTCGTAGTCGATCTGTGTGAACCGGGCCAGCATCTCCGGCGGTATGCGTTTCAGGAGGCCGAAAAAGCGGAAGTAGTTGCTCTCGGGGGAGAGATTGCTGAAAAGTTCGGAAAAGAGCGGCGCGTCTTCCGGCTTGATGGGGCGGATCAGCAGGTGCAATCCGCCGTGGGTGACCGCCCGTTCTTCCAGATGGTGCGGGTAGGGGCTGATCACCAGATGCGCGGGTGTTTTTTCGAGGGCGGGTTCAAGACGGATGCGGGCATCCGCCGCCCGCAGGCGTCCGCCCACAACGATGGCCGGGTTGATGTCGAGCTCTGCGATTTCGGGGAAATCGATCACGAGGCGGCTCAGCCGGATCAGGATTTCCTCCAGGTGTTCCAGCGGGACGGCCGGTTGCCGGCGGTATCCCTTGAGCAGCGCCGCGATACGGGTCCTTTCGATCAACTGGCGTGCCAGGGCGCGGTTCAGGGGCGGCAGGCCGATGGCCCGGTCGTGCAGTATTTCGGTGAAAATGCCGCCCGCACCGAAGACAATCACAGGGCCGAAAACAGGGTCGCGGCGGCTGCCGAGGATCAGTTCATAATTGGCGCCGAAAAGCATGGGCTGCACGGAAACACCGGTGATCCGGGCCCGGGGTTGTTCCCGGGCGGCATTGGCGATCAACTGATCATAGGAAATTCGAACGGCTTCGGCGTTTTTAATGGACAAACAAATACCACCGGCCTCGGATTTATGGACGATATCCGGCGATACGATTTTCAACACCACCGGGTATCCGATCCGGTCGGCCAGTCGAACGGCCTCCGTCGGTGTCCGGGCCAGTTTGGCCGGATTCACGGGGATGCCGTAGGCGGCCAGGATCGGCTTGGCCTCGATCTCCCCCAGGGAATGGTGGCCGTCAAGCAGCATCTGGTCGACCCATTCCCGGGCCCGCTTGTGATTGATCGTGAGTTCGGCTGAAAAGCGGCCGGGAATTTCCTGCAGCATCTTCTGGCGGGCGCGATGGGTGTACAGGCGCTGGAAAGCGGCCACCGCCCGCTCCGGTGTTTCAAAGGTGGGGTAGCCTTGGGCATTGAACCGGTAGACGGCCCGGTCAACGGATTCGCCCCCCATCCAAACCGCGAAAACCGGAAATTTAGGCTTTTGCTTCAGGTAATCGATAACGGCATCGGATACGGCCCCGGCGTTGCTCAGGGCCTGGGGGATGAAAATGATGATCAGCCCGTTGATGCCGGGATCCATGGCACAGATTTCCACTGTCTGACGCCATCGCTCCGGGGAGGCGTCTCCAATGATGTCGATGGGATTGCCACGGCTCCAGAAAGCGGGCAGGACGGCATCGAGCCGGGCCATCGTTTCCTCCGACAGCCGGGCCGGCTGCAGCTCCATCCGTTCGATGGCATCCATGGCCATGACGCCCGGCCCGCCGCCATTGGTGATAACGGCCAGCCGGGGGCCGGACGGAAGAGGCTGTTTGGCAATCAGTTCGGTGCAGTCGAAGAGTTCTTCGATCGTGTCCACCTGGGTGATGCCGGCCCGGGCAAATGCGGCCCGGTAGACGTCATCCGCGCCGGCCAGCGCACCGGTATGGGAATAGGCGGCCGCCGCGCCGGCCTGCGAACGTCCGGCTTTGAGCACGATGATGGGTTTTATGCGTGACACCGCGCGCGCGGCGCTCATGAATTTCCGGGCCCGGGTGATGCTCTCGACATACAGCACAATGGCCCGCACACCGGTATCGCCGCAACAGTGGTTGAGCATATCACCGAAATCCACGTCCAGCATCGATCCGATACTGACAAAATGGCGAAATCCGATGCGCTCGCGGGCGGCCCGGTCGAGAATCGCCAGGCACATGCCACCGCTCTGGGAAATGAAAGCGATTTCGCCGGCCGGCGGCAACCGGTTCAGAAAACTGGTATTGAGGCCGGCAGCGGTCGAAATAACACCGACACAGTTCGGACCGATGATGCGCAGACCGCCCTGACGGGCCGCTTCCAGGATTTCCGATTCAAGCTGTTCACCGGCCGCGCCGGTTTCTTTTCCGCCGGCGGAGAAAATAATGGCGCTGTCGACCCCGGCCCTGGCGCCGTCCTCGATGACGGCCGGGACAGCCTCGATCGGGGTGGCGATAACGGCAAGATCGATGACTTCGCCGATCGTGGCCAGATCCGGGAAGGCCTTGATTCCGTTAATTTTCTCCCGGCCCGGGTTGACGGGAAAGATGCGGCCCTGAAATCCACCGGCGACCAGATTGCGGATCACGACATATCCGACATGCCCCGGCGTGTCGCTGGCACCCACCACGGCAATCGATCGAGGAGAAAAAAACTTGTCCAGTGTACGGGTCGTCATCGCGAATTCCTTCCGGGAGGATTTCCAATCATCGGGCTTCGGAATCAGGGACCCTATTTATAGTCCCGTCGCTTGATCAATCCCTTGAGCAGAAAATATGCCATCGACCCTAAAAATAATGAAAATCAAATAATAACAGTATGATAAATATTTTCAGCGTAACGGCTGGCGTCGGGGTGGAAGGCCTGAATTCGCAAAAGTGCGAATCGGTAAATTGAAGGATTGCGAAACCGATGGCGGTCCCTTGCGAAAGTCCGGGGCGGCCCGGGAATGGCACTTCCGAGGGGTGTGAAGGCGGGGTCGAATCGCCGGCCGAGCCCTTATTCGGACAATTTTCGGTGCCGGTAGCGGAAGGTGTGGTGGTTGAGTCCCAGCAGGCGTGCAGCCTGGCTTTCATTCGCGCGGCTGAGTTTCAAGGCCTGGTTGAAAAAATGGCTTTCGATCTGCGCCAGCGTTTTCTGAAGGTCCATGCCAGTGGGCGGCAGCGATGGCAGGATCTGGAGCCAGGTCTCCGGATCGCAAGGCGTCGAAGCGTTTTCTTCTTCCAGACCCAGGTCGGCCGCCGCCAGTTCTTCGTGACGACTGGTCAGGGCCGCCCTTTCGATCAAATTTTTCAGCTCGCGGACATTGCCGGTCCATCGATGGTTGCGGAGCGCCCGTTCCGCTTCCGGGGAAAACCCCCTGAAACCGGTACCGAATTTGGTGTTGAAATGGTCGAGGTAGAGTTTGGCCAGCGGTTGGATGTCTTCGGGCCGGTCATTGAGAGACGGCGCCCGGATTTTGATGACCCCCAGGCGAAAGTAGAGATCCTCACGAAAAAGACCCTGCGCCATCATCCG
>JAERRP010000795.1 GCA_016735415.1 Desulfobacterales bacterium
CTCGGGGATCAGACGACGGATGAAACGGCGGCCCAGCAGGCGGCCCAACTTGAAATTGATCCAGGACCCCAGCCCCAGGCTGATACTCGAATAGACAAACCCCTGCCAGGCACCGAACAGATAGCCGCCGATAAATCCGGTGGCCTCGCCCGGTATCAGCGCCAGAACAACCTGGCAGACCTGGACGGCCATAAAAATGACCGGGGCCCAGGGACCGAAGGAGCGAATGAAGGCTTCGGTTTGCGAGCGATCCATCAAAAGCCGATAGAGCCGCTGGGCCCATTCGGCCAGATGGCTTCGAAACGGCAGGGCCAGCAGGATCAGCAGGACCAGCAGCAAGGCTGCAACCAGATAACGGCGCTGTGGGCGGTCTAGTTTCGGCATCGTTGGTCAAACGTTGTGGCCGGGCGTTACCGTAAAGGACGCGTGATCGAAACGGTGGTTGCGGGTCGGTGGATTATTTCCGGAACTCGGCCACGGCGGCCCGGTCAGGGTGGAATTATACTTTCTTCTTCGCTTCCCGGTCGGTTGAATGGCGTTGCTGAAGCGCCTTCTTGCGCGACCAGCGTTCAAAAAAACCCATCATACCGGCGGCGTAAGCCCGGTCGACTTTCTCTTCCAGGACTTGGGCGCCCTCGTCGCCCTGCACGGCCGTGCGCAAACATTCGGTTTTGCAATAGCAGACCATACAGGACTCGGGTGTTTCCCGCAGGCCGTTTTCCCCCATCGGAAAAACGCATTCAAGTTTGCCGTAGCAGTAGGGGCGCTCTGCGCGTGTCATTTTGTTTCAGTCTTCCGTTGTGTCAGTGCTTCACGCCGCATCTGGCGGATGAGCCCGCTGTCCGCGTAGCTGAAATAGGTTCCGTTGCCGATGACGATATGTTCGTGTACCGCAATGTCCATGAGCAGGCAGGCCTCGATCAGCTTTCGGGTAACGGCGGTATCCTCGGGGGATGGCTGGGGATCCCCGGAGGGATGATTGTGGGCGAAGATCACAGCGGCGGCGTGTAAATCCAGGGCCGCACGAACCACCTCGCGCGGATAAATACTGCTGCCGGTCAGCGAACCCTCAAAAAGGGTCTTGATACCCGTGACCTGGTTGCGGGCGTCGAGAAAAATGGCCTTGAACTGTTCGCGCTTCTTGTCACGCATGGATTGATAAAGGTAATCGAACAGCACCTGGGAATTGTTCAAGGCCACCTGCTGGTGAACCTTCTGCTCCAGATAGTGTTCGCAAACGGCCGGAATCAGCTTGATGCCCAGAAGGTTGCGGGGGCCGATGCCGGCGACTTCACACAACTCCCGCGGCGATGCTTCGAAAACGGCAGGCAGGCTGCCAAACCGCGCCATCGCGGCTTTGGCGGCGGGTTTGCAATCCTTGCGGGGGGTGGCCAGGGTAAGGAGCAGTTCGATGACTTCATAGTCATGAAAACCCGCTAAGCCCGATCGCCGAAACCGATCGCGCAGACGCTCGCGGTGTCCTTCAGCGCTGTGGGATTTTGAGCCGCTCATCCGTTTCGTCCAATGCCGAGGCGTTTACCTTTCCTGGAGAAGCAGACGGGTGCGAATATCGGGGCGGGACGATCCGGCAGCGAATCCGCCGCTATTCGAGCTCCTGCTTCAAATCGCGGGTCATTAAACGATAGACCGCTTCCCTGGGCGATGCACCTTCATACAGGATAGCATACATTTCCTTACAGATCGGCATTTCCACTTCCAGCTTGCGGGCCAGGTTGTAAACCGACTTGGCGGTCTTGACCCCCTCGGCCACCATACGCATTTCAGCCAGGATTTCATCGAGGCTCAACCCCTCCCCGATTTTCTTGCCGACCGTGTGGTTGCGACTCAAATCGCCGGTACAGGTCAAAAGCAGATCGCCCACGCCGGCAATCCCTGCCAGGGTTCGCGGATCCGCCCCCATCCGGCGACCCAGGCGCTGGATTTCGGCCAGGCCGCGTGTGATCAGGGCCGCCCGTGTATTGAGGCCCAACCCCAGGCCGTCGATAACCCCGGCGGCAATCGCAATCACGTTCTTAATGGCCCCGCCGATTTCGACCCCGATGACATCCTTATTGGTGTAAACACGGAAATAGGGGGTGGCGAAAATGGTCTGAACACGCACGGCCGCCGCTAAATCCGCACTGGCCGCAGTCACGACGGTGGGTGCCTTGCGGGCCACTTCCTTGGCAAAACTCGGCCCGGAAATGACGGCTATCTGCGATTCGGGCCAGTCCGGCAGCGTATCCCGGATAACGCCGGACATGGTTAAATGGGTCTGATTCTCGATCCCCTTGGAGGCGGACACCAACAGGGTATCCGGATGCAGGAAGGCCCCCATCTGCCCGCTGACATCCCGCATGACATGCGAAGGGACGACTGCCAGAACGAGATCCTTATCGGCCACCGCCGTACGGATATCTTTGGTGGGGTTGAGATTGGCGGAGAGGGTCACGCCAGGGAGAAAAATCTTGTTTTCACGCTGCTTCTCGATCTGTTTGCATATTTCGGTTTCGAACACCCACAGATCGAGTTCGTATCCCTTGCAGGCCAGCAGGTTGGCCAGGGCCGTGCCCCAACTGCCGGCCCCCACGACACCCAGTCGAAGATTGTCATCTGGCGTCAGATTCATGTCGCTCCTTTTTTGGATCCGCTATCGGACTTTTTTACGAATCCGTCAAGCTTCGGCAGGGCCCTCATCCGCATCACTGTTCTCTTCCTTTTCGGCCAGGCGCACAGCACCGATCACCCGCTCGCCCGCATTGACCCCGATCAACTTGACCCCCTGGGTGTTGCGCCCGATAACCGAGATACCCTCGATCGGCATGCGGATCAGCTTGCCGAAATCCGTCATCAACATCAGGTCGTCATCCTCGTCCACCAGCAGAATGCTCACGACCTGCCCGTTGCGTTCATTGGTTTTGATGGTGATGACCCCCTTGCCGCCGCGCCTTTGTACCGGGTATTCATCGATCGAGGTGCGTTTGCCGTAACCGTTTTCCGTGAAGGTGGTCAGGGTCTGGCCGTGAGTGAGCACTTCCATACCCCCCACCTTGACCCCCGCCGCCAATTTAATACCGCGCACCCCGCGGGCAATGCGGCCGGCCGGCCGGACATCGATTTCGTGAAAAC
>JAERRP010000188.1 GCA_016735415.1 Desulfobacterales bacterium
GGACAAAGATGAAATTGTTTATCCTCGCACATTTATAGAAGAATTATCTAAACGCAATTTATTAGGTATTCGTTTTCCCAAGAAGTGGGGTGGTAGGGAAATGACTTGGGTTGCGGAGATGGCAGCCACAGAGGAAATCGGCTGTCTCGGGACTGCGCTTAGCTGTGCTTTTATTATGTCTTCTATCGTAGGGGAGGCATTGAATATGTTTGGAACTGATGTATTGAAAGAAAAATATCTAAAACCAACCCTTGAAGGGGAACTTATCCCTGCAGAAGCATTAACTGAGCCGCGCGGGGGTTCTGATTTTTTTGGAGTGACTACCAAGGCGGTCTTAGAAGGAGATCATTTTATTGTTAACGGTCAGAAGAGATTTGTCGTAGGAGCCGAAGGCGTCGATTACTTTTTGGTATATTGTAAAACCAATTTTGAACCGGACGCCCATAAACTTCAACGCATAAGTCTTTTAGTCGTAGATAAGGGACCGGGAGTGAGGACCGAACATCTTTATGGTCTTATGGGGAGCCGAGGTGCTGGAACGGGAAGAGTAGTTTTCAGAAATGTTAAGGTCCCAAAAAAAAATTTAGTGGGTGAACTTCATGGCGGTGCAATTTGTTTCAACCAGATGATGATTCCAGAACGTCTTGCATCTGCGGGCGGTGCTTTAGGAATATGGGGCTCTTTGGATGTGGCTTTAAGATATAGCAACAAAAGGAGAGCGTTTGGTAAGTCTATACGTAAATTTCAAGCAGTTAACTTTATGATCGCTGACTCTATCACTCAACTTGATGCGGCACGAGGGTTAACATATATGGCTGCTCGCGCCGTGGATGAAAACTATCCAAGCGTTCGTCGTATTGTTAGCGAAGCAAAAAAGTTTTCTACCGACACTGCATGGGACGTTGTTAACAACGCTATGCAAATCATGGGTGGCATCGGATATACGGAAATTTTTCCAATAGAACGTGCGTTAAGAGACACGCGACTTGCCATGATATGGACTGGCACCAATCAGATTATGGACGTACTTATCCAGCACGAATATTACGATGAGGTATTAAATCAGCCTTATGATAGACGGAAGATGGAAAAAGACGCCATGAATCCAGACGAAAATGAGCGTTGTTATACGGATGAAGATATGTGGAATGTTCACGATAACCAAGTTTCCGACTAGAGAACTTGAATCTACCCCCTCTCTGCATGGACAAGGTTTATACCGCTGTGGTATTTGTTGATCCGAAGGGTTTATGTGCAACGCATAAAGACCGCGGCAGACCTCAGCCGCACAAAGGGGGAGGAGACGATATGGAGTTTATCAATTATTCCAACATTCACGCCATGCTTACCCAAACTGTCGACCGATATGGCGAGACCAGTGCCTACAAATGGTTTACGGAACCTGGGCATACCGATTCGGTGACCTGGAACCAGTTTTACGGTCAGGTCCGACAGGTGGGCAAATCACTCATTGCGCTGGGGGTGGAAAAAGGCAACAAAGTCAACATTCTCAGCTATTCGCGCTATCAATGGGTGCTCTGCGATATGGGCATCACCAACATCGGATCGGTGACTGTGGGCATCTACCAGTCCAACCTGACCAAGGATGTCCTATATATCGTCGATCACTCGGATGCGGTGGTGATTTTTGCCGAGGACAATGCCCAACTGGACAAATTGATGGAAATCCGGGCCGAGATTCCCGACATCCGCAAGGTGGTTTTGTTTGCTGGAGACTTGCCGGCAGACGATTGGGTCATCAGCTTCGAAGATTTTCTGGCGTTGGGCAAGGATGTCGCCGATGCCGATTTCGATTCAAGGGCGGACGCCGTGACGCCGTCAGACCCGGCGGGCATCGTTTACACCTCCGGCACGACAGGGGTGCCCAAAGGCGCGGTGCTGACCAACGACAATATCACTTTTACGGCCCAATCGGTGAAAGGCAGCACCAATATCAGCGAAGGGGAGGAAGTATTTTTATTTCTGCCGCTGGCCCACGTCTTCGCCCGTACCTGTGTCTACGCCACCTTGCTTACCGGGTGTGCAACGACATTCACGCGCAGCATGGAAACCATCGTCGAAGATATCGGCGTGGCCCGTCCGCACTGGTTTGCCAGCGTGCCCCGCATCTACGAAAAAGTCTACTCCAAGGTCATCAGTGGTGCGGAAGCCAAGGGCGGCACAGCACTAAAAATATTTCGGTGGGCCTGTGAAGTGGGAGAAGTGGTCAGCGACTGCAAGCTCAACAAAAAGCCCATCCCCTTCGGGTTAAGCCTCAAGTATGCATTGGCCACCAAGCTGGTTTTCAGCAAGGTGCAGGCTGTCCTGGGTGGCAGGCTCAAATGGTGCATCAGCGGCGCAGCACCGTTGAACCCCTCCATTGCCAAGTTTTTCCACGCCGCCGGTATTCTGATCTTAGAGGGCATCGGCATGACGGAGAATACATCGTTTACAAATCTTAACCGTTACGATAACTATCGTTTCGGCTGGGTGGGCCCTCCAGGTCCCGGCATCGAGCAGAAAACCGCCGCCGACGGTGAAGTGATCTATCGTGGCAGAAACGTCATGAAGGAATATTACAAAATGCCGAAAGAGACGGCTGAAACGATAACCCCCGACGGGTGGCAGTACACCGGCGATCGGGGTGAGATCGATAGCAAAAATTTCCTGAAGATCATCGGTCGAAAAAAGGATCTCATCATCACTGCCGGCGGTAAAAATATTGCACCGTCCGCCATAGAAGGGGTCATCGCCACGTCCAAGTACATAAATCAGATATGCATCATCGGCGACAAGCGAAAATTCCTCAGCGCGCTTATCACAATCGATTCTGTCAATGTGTCGGAATGGGCACAGAACCAGGGTGTCACTTTCAACTCACTGGAAGAGTTGGTGACCAACGACAAGGTGCGGGCGATGATCGAAAAGGAAGTGGCCGAGAAGAACAAGGAATTCGCCAGTTTCGAAACGATCAAGAAGATTACCATCGTACCGGAGTTCACCATCGAAAACGGTCTGCTGACGCCAACGATGAAACTCAAAAAGAATGTGGCCTTCGCTCAATATGAGGAAATGATCAACGCAATGTACCCGGATGATTAGGTGCAAGGGTGCACATATCCGGTAGGGGTGGGGGACGGTAGGGGTGGGGTCCAT
>JAERRP010000602.1 GCA_016735415.1 Desulfobacterales bacterium
GGGGGGATTCATTAGTGACCATTAGTTTACTATCAGAATCATAGTCCTGTGATAGAGCTCTGATCAGCTACACGGTATATCGATATTTAGCCTGAAAACTGTCATCCAATATTTTGCTTTCTATATTCACAACTAATCATCTCACTAACAATCTGATACATTTACAGGAAGCATGATGCATAACAACTACTGTGATATTCATTTCAATATGTTTTCATGCTGAAATGCAACAAAATTAAGTCTTTTAGTGGCAAATGTTTTTGAAAACTTGAATATCAACTTTTGGTGTCATTACTTTTGCGCATACATATATATGTAAGATTCTCTCAGCACTAATAGAATTAATTTCTTATTGAATATCCGATCAAATTAGTTGATTGACATATCATATCAGTTTAATGATAAGGTTCAGGTAATCGTAAATTTTCATTTCTGGATAACTCTTCAATCAACAAAGTACTTCAACATATTCAGGCTGATATACACTTCAACTAAATGATATTGGATGTAATCATTCATCAGTGAGTTTGACCTACTTTTCAAGATGGGATGTGATCATAGTGTGCACTGTCATGTGCCTTCATAAGTTCTTAAACATTTGGTAATACAGGGTTCCCAGCGAAACCTGGGAAACCTGGAGATTTGAATTTTATCTGTCCAGGTGCAGAAATGGCCTGGAATTTGTCCCAACAAGTGAGAAAAACTGGGCAAAAGAAGAAATTTAGGCGCAAACCTGGATAAAACCTTGGACGTTAAAATGTACAAAATTTCAAAATTATATTGAGACAATTTTTTCCACATTTTGTCCACACTATAACTTTGAGAATGATCATTTTGACCTAGACAAAACCTGGAGATAACCTGGAATTTTATGATTTAAACAAACTGGGAACCCTGTATTATTTATTTAGTTCCCTAATCTGAAGAATAAATATAAATAGTCATGTGGCCTCCAGTATAATTTACAATTGAAAATGCTCCATTTGAGCATGCTACAGTTTAATATGAACTTCCTTGTATGTAAATTTCTCAAGAAATTAAACTGGATCTAGTATATTATATCTCGAGCGATTGGATCGCATCCTGGAAGGCTGAACACCAAAAGCTTTGCAATTTAGTGTTTCACGGGATTATATGATGTGCGGGCCGCTTGCCGTCAAAGGAAATACTTTTCGTGCCTGGCGGCGGATGGACCGGCAGACAGCAGGGAGGGGATTACATGCGGGCACTCATGATTGTAGGGCTTCTGATTGTTTTGCTTATCGTCGGTCTCCTGACGATGCAAAATATGGGCGTCCGTTCAAATGACGGCCAAACCGAAACGCAGGCCAAAGATTATATCGAGCGGGCCGAAGACGCCACCAAGGTCGTGGAAGAAAAAGTGCGGGGCCTCCAGGAACAGTTGAATCAATCCGACTGAGTGATTCTGCGGAGATGCCGACCTGACCTGCAAATCTCTTCCGCGGCGTCATCATTTCATTGCCGTAACCCTGATTTGCAAAAGCCGCAAGGCCCGCCCGGGACCCAGATTGGCCTGCCGGTCGGGATCGATGTCCCGGCCGGCAGTTGCGCTGATCGATCGAACGACCTTAAATTAAGAAACCGGAAGACAGCCTTAAGCCGCGTTCTGCTGAAAAAGGTGAACATCGCTCTGGGGAAACGGAATGCTCACCCCGACAGCGTCGAACCGTTTTTTAATGGCTTCGGTCAGATCGAAGTTGACATTCCAGTAATCCCCGGTGTTCACCCAGGGGCGCACGACGAAATTGACACTGCTGTCGGCCAGCTCGGACACCGCAATTTGAGGGGCCGGGTTTTTCAGAATGCGGTCATCCGCGGCAATCACTTCACTGATAATGGCCTTGGCCTTGTCGATGTCGTCCCCGTAACCGATGCCGAAAACCATATCGATACGGCGGGTCCCGGTGGCCGACCAGTTGACGATATTGTCACTGGTGAGCAAGGCATTGGGGATGATAATGACCTTGTTGTCGGGGGTTTTGAGCTGGGTGGTGAAAATCTGAATGTTTTCCACAGAACCGGCCACGCCGGCACCCTCGATATAGTCACCCACCCGGAAGGGGCGGAAGAAAATCAACATGAAACCGGCGGCGAAATTGGCCAGGGAGCCTTGGAGCGCCAAGCCGATGGCCAGGCCGGCGGCACCGATGACGGCGATAAAGGAGGTGGTCTGAATGCCGAGCTGACTCAGGGCCGCCAGCACCACAAACGTAAAAAGAGCATAGTAAGTCAGATTGCCCACAAAGCCTGTCAGGGTCGAGTCAACCTCACGTTTTTCCATCAGGCGCCGGATCAGGCGTCCAAATGCGCGTGCAATCCAGCGGCCGATAATGAGAATAACAACAGCCGTAAGAATTTTCACACCATAAAAAGCCAGCAGTTCCCACCCTTTGGCAATCAACGCTTCCCAGTTCATAAAAACTCCTCTTCGTGAAATGAATTTGTCGTCATTTACCCGCAACCGCATCGATCTTACGGGCAAAGCCTTAATGGTTCGTGGAAATTCCAACGAAGGCCTGATGTAATCGAAGTGATCATGACCACAACGGCCACGGAGATAAAATTAGACCCGCGGGCGCGTCCGTCAAGTCGTCGCCGATCATATTCCGGCCTGGCGGCGCTTTTGATTTGGGAAACATCTGTATCAGGCGACCCCGGGCCTGTTCAGGAGAATAGGTCGTCTCCAAATCATTCTCTTGAATGCGGGTCAATCGAGCGGCCATGGAGAGGGCCACCCTGCCCCTCCGGCAGGGCCACCAAGGCAGGCACAGGGATTATTGCCATGGCGGCGGGCCTACTTTTCTTTTGACATCAGGGCATTTTTACCATATGCAGGTTAAATAAGCTGACAAGACAGCATACTTTGAAGGGCCAAACCTGTCGCGAGGCAGGGACGGAAAGCCACGGGTCTTAAAAAAGACAGCCGGGTTGCCGATGAATGCAAGATACCGAATCGCATCGGACAGCCGGTCGATTCGGTTTTTCGTTTTGGGCCGCCCGGGCCGGCGAAAAAATGAAGCGATACATCCTTTCCAACAGTATCATCCTCATCGTCCTCACCCTGCTGCTGCTGATCGGCAGTTACCTGGGGTGGCAGCCCCTGCGCCTTCCGGAAGCCATCACCTATGACCGTTTGCTGTCACTGCGCCCGGCAAAGCAGAACGACGCGGTTGTCCTTGTGGCCATTGATGCGCCCAGCATCCGTCAAATCGGCCCCTGGCCCTGGCCGCGGGACATTGTGGCCCGGGGGATTCAGCGCCTTTCCCGCAGCGGTGCCAAGGTCATGGGTTTGTCCCTGCTCTATTCGGAGCGCGCCCTTGATCCGGCCCTGGAAGAACTCGACAAATTGAAGGCCGATTTGGGACCTGCCCGCACCCAATCGCAAAGACAACTGGCCGCCCGGATCTCCAGGCGGCTGTCTGCGATTCGCCACCGCCTGGATCAGGACCGCCACCTTATCAACGCCGTAAGAAACGGCAATAATATGGTCTTGCCCTACCGCATTGTCTTCGGCCCGCCCGATGCGGAGGCACCGCCGCAATTACCCGGCCTTCTGACGATCAATTCGTTGCGGGCGGAAAATCAGCCGGCCGGCCCGCCGCTGCCGCTCGCCGCCCTGCGGAAAGCCGTGGCCCCCTTTCGAGAACCGTCGATGGTACCCATCGCGGTTCAGGAAACCTTCCGCGACCTGGGCGGCAAAGCCGGCGCGCTGGGCTACATCAATCTTCTGGCCGACAGCGACGGCGTCGTCCGCCGCTGGCCCCTGTTGCAGCGATC
>JAERRP010000887.1 GCA_016735415.1 Desulfobacterales bacterium
GTTACGATTACCCCTGCCGATCTGCTTGGCAATGGCACAGCCTGTCTGGTCTGGTCTTCGCCGCTGCCTGACGACATCAGGCGGCCGATGCGCTACGTTAACCTCATGGGCAGCCAGAAGCCGCATTTACTGATCAAAACGGTGAATAATCTGGGCGTTGAAACCCATGTGCACTATGCGCCTTCGACGAAGTTCTACCTGCAGGACAAGCACGACGGCACCCCCTGGATCACCCGGCTGCCGTTTCCTGTACATGTTGTCGAGCGCGTTGAGACCTATGATCGCATTAGCCGCAATCGCTTTGCTACGCGATATGCCTACCACCACGGTTATTTTGATGGCATTGAACGCGAATTTCGCGGCTTTGGAATGGTGGAGCAGTGGGACAGCGAGGAGTTTGCCGCCCTGACTCAAAGCCAGGATTTTCCCACCGGCGATAACATAGAACAATCCTCGCATGTGCCGCCGGTTTGGACCAGAACCTGGTTTCATACCGGCGCTTATTTCGGCCGTTTGCATATCTCCAACTTCTTTGCGGGATTATTAGATGCCAATGATATCGGCGAATATTACCGAGAGCCGGGGTTGACTGGTGACCAGGCGCGCAAGTTGCTCCTGAAAGACACCGTTCTGCCTGATGATCTGACCGCCGGGGAAGAACGTGAAGCCTGCCGTGCCTTAAAAGGAGCAATGCTGCGCCAGGAGATTTACGCCCTGGATGGTACGGACAAAGAGCCGCATCCCTATACGGTAACAGAACAAAATTTCACCATCCGTTGTTTACAGGCCAGAACAGACAACCGGTACGGTGTGTTTTTTACCCATGCCCGCGAGGCAATCAACTACCATTACGAGCGCAACCCAACCGATCCCCGCATAACCCACGCCATGACGCTTGAGGTGGATGATTTCGGCAATGTATTGAAAGAAACCGCCATCGGTTACGGGCGCAGAACCGGCTGCAGCCCCTTGTCGGGAGATGACAAAAATAAACAGGAACAACTCCTTGTCACCTACACGGAGAATAGCGTTACTCATGCCATCAACGGCACTGTTGATAACTACCGCACACCATTACCCTGCCAGACGCGCACATATGAGCTGACCGGCTTCAAGCCTAAGAACGACACGCGTTTCAGTTTCAACGAATGGACAGGTAACGATTTTGCCTTGCTCACCTCGGCAGTGGAAATTCCCTATGAACAGACTGCGGACAAGGCTAAAAAACAAAAGCGTCTCATCGAGCACGTCCGCACCCTCTATCGTAAGAATAACCTGTCCGCGCTCTTGCCGCCGGGCGTGGTTGAATCGTTGGCCTTTCCGGGCAAAAGCTATCAGCTGGCCTTTACGCCGGGGCTGGCCAAACAGATCTATGTGGGCAGCGGCAAGCTGACAGCAGCTGAAATGAACAACGTCTTTGCCGACGATGGCAAATATGTTCATAGCGAGGACGATACCAACTGGTGGATCCCTTCCGGACAGGTTTTCTGCTCACCAAACAAGAACGATACTCCGGCACAGGAACTGGCCTATGCCCACCAACATTTTCTCCTGCCCTGCCGGTTCCGCGATCCGTTCCATACCAATGCGGTTAGCACAGAGTCCTTCGTTAGCTACGATAGCTACGACATGCTCGTCCAGGAAACGCGAGACGCGCTCGGTAATCGCACTACCGTGGGCGAGCGTCATGCCGATCCAACCCAGAGTCTCGTTCGACACGGTCATGACTATCGGGTGCTGCAACCCAGGCTCATCATGGGTCCTAACCGCAATCTTTCCGAAGTGATGTTTGATGCGCTCGGCATGGTCGTGGGAACAGCGGTGACTGGCAAACCTCATCAAGCTCCGGTAGAGGGTGATTCACTCGTCGATTTCAAGACCGATTTAAGCCAGGATCAGGTGAATGGATTCCATGATGCCGACAACCCGCATTTGCTGGCTGCCAATCTGCTGAAAGGAGCCTCTACGCGCATTATCTATGATCTGGATCGTTTCCAGAAGACAAAAGAGGCACATCCGGAAGATCCGACGAAATGGTCTCCCGCATATGCCGCAACCTTGGCGAGGGAGACTCACGTCAACAATCCTTTGGCCCCTGACGGCCTCAAAATCCAGCTCAGTTTCTCCTATTCCGACGGCTTTGGTCGCGAGATTCAACAGAAGATCCAGGCGGAACCCGAGAAGATCAACGGGGTCGCGGGGCCGCCGCGCTGGGTCGGCAGCGGCTGGACCATTTTCAACAACAAGGGCAAGCCGGTTCGCCAATACGAGCCGTTCTTCGATGAGACCCACAAATTTAGATTCGGTAAAAAAGTGGGTGTCAGTCCCATCCTGTTTTATGATCCCGCAGAGCGGGTGGTCGCAACTCTGCATCCCAATCA
>JAERRP010000208.1 GCA_016735415.1 Desulfobacterales bacterium
GAATCGTCCAGGGCCAGGGCGGAAGCAGGCACCAGACAAAGGGCAATTATCATCAGTCCGACGATGGTAGTACGTGTGCGTTTGGGCATAACAGGCCTCCTTAAAAAGATTGACAGCACCGGCGGGCACCGAAAACGCCCTTCGATGTTTTTCTGGTCTGCAGAAGCAGCCGTGTCGCTTTTTGTTCGCCCGCCAAAGCGGGGCCGCGGTTCACTTCGAACCGGCCGCCTGGAGTTCGGGCTTGCAACCCCCATGGGACGCTTCTATATTGCATTTCGGCATGTGAAGCGTTTCGGATGAGGTTTTTGGTTCGTCTTATTAACTACAGTAAAAAATGACCTCGGAAGTGTCAAGGAAAAAGGCTTAAAATCACTCATAATTCAGGCATTTTGCGGTCAAAGGCGTACACTATGAGAAACAATCGCAAGGTGGAGAATGCCAATAACGACGACGGCACAGCCGTCCGGCGGTAATGACCCACCGCCAACAGGCTAAAATACCGGATAATTGCAACCTTTATTCGCGGACCCAAAAGACCACAGCTGAAAGGGGTTGGAGGCACCATGCCATGAAGAAGTCCGTGGCCGAATTCATCGAAGTCGCCGTGGCCCTGCCGGTTTACGGCACCTATACCTATCGCTTGCCGGGACACCTGCAGCCCCACGCCGCCGCCAGCCACAGGGTTCTGGTGCCCTTCGGAACCCGACGGGTCACGGGTTACATCCTGGGTGAAGCCACCGGCGAGAAACCGGCCCTGACCAAAGATGTACTGGATCTTCTGGACACCGAAGAGCTCTTTCCCGAGGACATGATCCCCTTTTTCCGCTGGATCGCCGACTATTACCTCCATCCGCTGGGAGAAGTGATCCGGGGAGCGCTGCCCAGCGGCCTCAATTTATATGAATACAATCTCCTGGCCATCAACGATCAGGCCTGTACCCTTCCGGATGCAAGCCAATTGTCGCCGCTGGAACGGGATGTCCTGGCATGTCTTCGCAAAGGCCCCTGCCGCCTGAAGGATCTGCAAAACCACCTGGAGCGCCCCGTTCCCGGAGCGCTCCTGCGCACACTGGAAAAGTGCGGTTGGGTGATCCGGCGCAAAGTGCTGCGCGGGGGCCGAACGCGTCCCAAAAAAGCGGTGCTGGTGCGACGCGCCGCCACGCCCCCACCCGCTGTTCGCATCACCCCGCAGCGCCAGGCCATACTGGCGCTTCTATCGGCCGAAGGCGAGCTGCCGCTCAAAGTCATCCGGGATAAAATCCCGGGGGCGGCCGCGATTGTAAAAACCATGGCCCGTCGGGGCCTGGTGACATTGACTGAAACCACAGTCTACCGCGATCCGTTCGGTGATCCCATCCTGCCGGATCAGCCCCCCGAGCTGACCGCCGAACAGGCGGCGGCGCTGAAGATCATTACCGATTTACGCCAACATGGTTTCGAGGCGGTTTTACTCGATGGCGTCACCGGCAGCGGCAAGACCGAAATTTACCTGCAGGCAGCGGCCGAAACCATCCGCAGGCAACGGAACGTTCTGGTCCTGGTACCCGAAATTGCCCTGATTTCTCAGACCGAGCGCCGCTTCCGCGCCCGCTTCGGCGAGCGGGTGGCCGTCCTTCACAGCGGCTTATCGGCCGGGGAACGCTTTGATCAGTGGCGGCGGATACGGAACCGGGAGGCACAGATCGTCATCGGCGCGCGATCGGCCATCTTCGCCCCCCTCGATCGGATCGGACTGATTGTTGTGGACGAAGAACACGACGGCGCCTACAAGCAGGAAACCGGATTGCGCTACAATGCCCGTGATCTGGCCACGGTACGCGCCCGCATGTGCGCCTGCCCGGTTCTCCTGGGTTCGGCCACCCCCTCCGTGCAGAGCTATTTCAATTATCGGACCGGAAAATTCAGCCGCATCCGCCTGAACCGCCGTGTTCACGATAAAGCCCTGCCGGAGGTCACGGTGCTGGATCTGCGCAACATCCAAAACGAGCGCGGCGTGCGTAAATATCTGACGCCTGAACTGCTTGAGGCCATCCGCGAAACCCTTGAAAACAAGGCGCAGGCCCTGATCTTTTTAAACCGCCGCGGGTATGCCAACTACCCTATCTGCTCGGCCTGCGGCACGACCCTGAAGTGCCGCCACTGCAGCATTTCATTGACCTATCATAAGGGGGCCAACGCCTACCGCTGCCACTACTGCGGGTACAGTCGTTCCGCCCTGGCGATCTGCCCCCAATGCGGTTCCGACAAGATAGGGCATTATGGTCTGGGAACCGAAAAACTGGAGCATTTCCTGCAAAAATTTTTCCCGGCGGCCCGCGTTGCCCGCCTGGACCGGGATACCACCCGGCCCAAAAACGGTCTGTTGAGGGTTTTAAAAAAACTGCGCCGGGGGGAAATCGATATCCTGATCGGCACCCAGATGGTGGCCAAAGGCCACGATTTTCCCAACATCACGCTGGTGGGGGTGGTCTGTGCCGACAGCACGCTCAATTTTCCCGATTTCCGCTCCGGGGAACGAACTTTCCAGCTTCTGGCCCAGGTTGCCGGCCGCGCCGGGAGAGGTCAACGGCCCGGACGGGTTATGCTTCAGACCTACACACCCGACCACTTCATCATTACGGCCGCCCGCCGGCAGAACTTTGCCCGTTTTTACGCCGACGAAATCAAATTTCGGCGGGAGCTGGTCTATCCCCCCTTCTGCCGTATGATCCAATTGCTGAGTGCCGGCCGCGATCGGGCCCGGGCGGCGCAAACGGCCCGCGATCTGG
>JAERRP010000537.1 GCA_016735415.1 Desulfobacterales bacterium
CAATACTTCCAGATAGCCTTTTTCCGCTTCAGCAAGTCTACCTTCCTTGTAGGCCAAAGAAGCTTTCTTGAGAAGGTGTTCGGAATTGTCTTTCGTGCGCTTCGACGGTATATAATATTTTTTTGAGTGGCGCGGAGTCATATCTTCATTTGTCATTCTTGGTACACACTATTAATAATTTTTTTATCTCTGTTTTTCTCTATGAAGCAAAACGTTTGCCATAACCGGCGCTAAAAGCGCATAGCGCTTTTAGGCATCCGTGTTTATGGCCTTGTTAGGCCAACCCTACTTTTTTTTCTTGATTGGCTGATCATGTGGAACATTTTCCCAAATCTCAGTCTCTTCAAAATGATCCAGATTAAGAGCCTTTGCTTCGGCATGCTGGCTAAATGTAATTTGAGCCAACGAATCAAGCAGCGTATTTAAGTCTGTTTGTTGTGACAGTTTTTCTGCAATTTGATGCCCAAGAAGAGCCATGACATCAATAGTCACTGGTAATACATTTTCGATTGCATCTTTAAAGCCTGTCATCAACTCCTCGTCATGCCGTTGTTCGTCCCAATGTGAATATTGAGTGCCTTGACCATAATCTGTTTCGACACGCATATTCTTTAAGTCACCAACCGCCTTTATTGCGGAATCGGTAAATTTTCCGCTAGTCTTATCGAATAAAGCTTCCCAATCATTCCAGCCAATACCAAGTGTATGCCCAATTTCATGGATAATGGTTCCGGATATTTCATTGCGTGAAAAGCTTTTGAGATACTTGGTGTTGAACTCTACAACACCATAATGCACACCATCCCTTTCATAAGGCTTGTATGCTCTAGCTATTGTATTGCTGTTGGATTTAAATATACCCAGTCTTATTACAACTGAGTAGCTGGGCAGAACAAACCTATTCCAGAAACTGCAAGCAACTCTTGCGGCTTGTTTGAGTTTTCCGTCTAAATCCGTAACGATCTTGTAAGTTATAAGAGTTGACTGCTCTTTTGTTTCTAATATTTCTAAGGCCAGTTTGAGATGCGGGAGTGCTTCATATATCGCCTGGACTCTTGCAATCTCATCAGGGCGAAGACTACGGCCTTGAATCTGAATCAGCGCAGCCTCTTGTGTAAGGTCTTCAATAATTTGTTGTAGGTCGGTCATCGTTTGCCTCTCTTGTTTTCAGGATAATCTTCTAATTCACAATTGCCATTTACATGGTCTGAACAGCTCAAATGGTAATAAAACGCACACTCAGGTGCAAATTCAGCATTAGCCATATCCTCCCTTTTAGTTAACAATTGACTACCCAATAGCCTAATGCCGCAAATCACCGACTGCCAAAAGTTGCAGAGCGTAGCGACACAGCTTTTGGCAGTCCGAGTGAATTTGCATTGTTAGGCTATTTTTTATGCCTTTACCTTTCCCAAACAAATGGTCGCTATCCCTTTTTATATAAAGATAAACAACGTCCCCTCCGTTATAGGTAGCTCCACACTTAAGCGCAGAGCTACCCCGTTCTATCTCCGCGAAGCGTCAATCTTTAGCCGCCCAAGGGCGGACGGGATCCTCTCTGCCTATTTTTGCTCTTAAGGCGAAGCCGGTACTAATGCAAACGTCGCAGTGGCATGATCCTCGTATGCCCGAATTCTGCTATACCCGTCTCTTGTACGTGGGTAAGTATGCAGTTCTATGCCAAACGTACACTGCGGATACGATCCTAATAGGTCTTGCACATTAAATTTTTTTGTTTCTCCCAAAGGCGGAGACGCAGGCGTTATGGAACTATGGGAGGCAACATTTGATCCTGACTTTCCACGCTTTATTGTGAGGTTGTAACTGGACAGAAAATTCTTCGGGTGATAAGCGAAGTAATTAGTCACCACATCATCAGTGACAGGATCCGTGTACTCCAGAAACTGGCACTCACCAGTGAATGTTCCTCCACCAAGGCCGACTGAGTTGATTTGAGCTACTGTGTCATGATTGTCAATGTGCACATGAAGGATTATACTCCCGTCCGTTTCAATATGCGGATTATCATCCACAGGCCACACATCGCCGACTGGACCGGACAAAGGCAGGAAGTATTTAAATCCTTTTGTTATCGGGTCAGTTATATTGTTCCCTGCATTATCGAACATTTCCAGCTTGAGCTCGTACTTCTCGTTAGTCAGGCTGCTGGTATCCCACGCAGCAAAGCGCCGGTCGAGTCTGTTGATGAGTATCCAGTCCAGGGCAGGGTCGGGAATCTCAAAGAGGTTGCCTTCACTGCCCAAACTGTTAGGTCCCAGTGATTTGCTTTTAATGAACGGTTTTCCGCCGATGATTGTCAGGTAGCGGTGCACAATGGGCTTGTCAATTTGCACCCAATCAGTGGTGCCTTCTCTCTTATAAGACCACCTGTAATACATCACACCAATACCTCTTAGCCCGTCATGGAACTGCATCTGGATGTTCAGATCTGTCCCATATGGGTCTGTGCCATTGTAGAGACCCCTGTTGGGGTCAATGAGTTCAAGAGGCTTAATATGCGCTTGCTGAACATCGTACCAGCCGTCCCAGCCAATGCCCAGGGGCATGACATACAATCCTGGTTTATCAGTCGGCGGGGTTCCAAAGCAAGCGATCGCATCCGGGTCAGTCACCACAAGGTGTACTGGATCACCAGATGGGTGATTCCAGTAGGTATGGCAGGGGATCGGGTGACGTTCATATATCACCTTCTCCACGCCATTTATTTCCTGCCTCACAACGAACCAGAGATCAGGCGTGTCCTTGTTGCAGACAGATAGCCATATTATCTTGGAGAAGCTCCCATCAGGCTGTAACTCAGCGATCCCAATCTTCTCCCAACTGTAGCACCATGGCCACCAGATCCAGTATATCCAGGGCCAGCAGAGCCAGAACCGAAATGCCAGGAATTTTTCGATCAGCAGTTCCCTAAAGTGCTTTGTGGTGGTGTGAAGAAGCTTGTCAATCTTTACGCCTTCAACCGCTTCCCGATCAAGGAACGCCCGCCTATCGTAGAGGGACATTTTTTGCAGTTCGGCTCCAATATTCGCTTTTGCATTTGGAAGCTCGATGAAACGCTGTTTAGCAACCATTGACTGGTCTGGAAGTTTTTCCAGTTTTCGGATAATGTCTTCGTCACTTAGGACTTTGCGAGATGGGAATGGCGGCTTGGGACCTGTACCACACCAGTCATCATCATCCCACTGGGGCCACGCAAGAATTTCCGGTAGCTCGATTGGCGGCGGATCAATCACTACATCAATGATCGCGTCCCGTATCCTCTCAATAACCAGATCAGGCAGCCTCCAGAAACAAGACCTAAAGTCGACCTCGTAAATATCCACTTCCCCGGAACAAATCGGATCGCTGCCTTTTTTTACAGTTCCTGTAACGAGATAGGGAACCTGCAGCCAGCATATCCAGCTTAGTTTCAAGATATCGATGTCGATCACTGTCTTCTTGCCTGGTGTTGCAATAGCCATGCGGGAAATGGGCTGTTTCCGGGATAAGTCCTTCAAGTCCTCAACATCCGGACCGACCTTGACAAGCAGCCTTTGTGGAGTCTCCTTGATCTTTAACTCTACCACTCCTCGCCCCTCTTTCACCTTAATTGGCTCCTTAGCCACCAAGCGACCGGAGTGGTTGAAGACATAAGCTGCCAACTTCAGTTCATTTTCTTCAAAATCCTTGAGGTTAACTGAAACCTCAAGCTCTAACTCTTTTCTTGCTTCTTTTTCTTCAGCCATTTTTTCCTCCAAATTCAGATTTAAGTTTACAAAGATATTTTACTCAAAGGCTAACCTATGCAACCATAACATCACCTCCTTAGGATACTACCCACCGTTCATATCTCAAATTTAAAGCAAGGCAATCCGCCAGCCTACGGTGGCCCAGCCCTTTCTGCTATATATCTTGTTCAAACCGTATCACCCCGCCCCTCACTGCTACCGGGCATAACGGCCAAAATGCAGCCGACCGCAAACCCTCTGGTCGCTGCACTCCCGCCGGGTTTGCGGGTCGGCTGCATTTTTTTGTTAGCTGGCTTACTTCCTCACATCCAACGTATCGGTTTTAAATTCAACCTCACACTTAATTTTCCGGTCGTCTACTTCAACTATCAAGGTGCATGTATGCTCTCCTTCGGCAGGAGCGGTTATCCAGGCATTGGGAGCTTCTGCAACCTGCCTGCCGTCCAGCTGCCAGGTACAACGCTCGAACCTTATGCGCCTTCCGGCATTATCATTAATAATCGCCCGCAGATGCATGGGCCGTTTCGCAACAAGAGACTGGTTTTTCTGCGGATGTAGCAATGATACTGCAGGAGGCTGCTTAGGTGCATTTATTGAAACCGGCTCGGATACAGCCGTGAAGAAACCATCATTGACAACAACCTGTACCTGAACATTTCCACTGGGGATGCCATCCATAGGCAAATCCATTGAATGGCCTTCTCTTGATCGGTCTCCCAAAGGAGTTTTCGCCTGTACCGGATGCCATGTCCGCCCTTTATTGTCCGACCAGCGGACCCAGCAATCAGGCTCTTTAGCTAAATGATCCGCCATGAAAGTAACGCGCAGCAGTCCATTCTTAAGCACAGATGCTTTTACCCTGGAGACTTTCGGCTCTTTTTTGGGAGCTTCCAGTTCCCACATCACTTTCTCTTTTTCGTCGCATAATAGGCGTAGCCGTGTACCAGGCGCTTTATTCGGAATAGAGGCATGAATAACATAGTCATCAGGTTCGCATGTGCTATCGACATTACCGCAGTTTGATCCGGTAAATTTCTGCTCGTAGCGGAAGACAGCAGAGGACGCAATGACTTCTCCCTTCTCGTCAAGAAGCTCAGCCGTCATCGGTATACGTTTCATACCAGCAGTATCCACACGTGTTTGCACACGTGTCACCGTCCTGACATTCACTTTGTTGTGGCTGAACAAACCGATAATTGTAATAACATCCATATAATAGATCTCAAACTCCTCGTAGGGTGGATTTTTCAGCCACCACCAAGGGTCATACCGGCGCCAGTCATCCCACCATTTTTCAGAAACACCCACATATTCAGGATGAAGATCAGGGTGTTGTATAAGACTACTAAAACGGTAAATAGACATCCACTGTGGGCCGCAATATGACATATAACATTTATGGTTGGCCGGCGACAGAACATTGCCGTTTTCGATATTCAGGCCGTATTCTCCAGTGGAAGCTGTGGGATTTCCAGCCGGATCATAGGGTTTATATGCAGGATAGCCGGCATCACCAGGGGTTCCACAGGGGGAATGACCGAAACCGAGCTGATGACCTACTTCGTGAGCCATGACTATCTCGGCGCCGTTTCCGCCGGAGCCGATTGCCGAAGATGCGCACCCGATAATAGGACCCATCGGGATGCCGTTTGCGAGCAGACCGAAATACAAATCACCCGCCTGTGAGCCGTCGGCAATTTTTTCGGCAACCAGGTCGGCAAGCAGAGCACCCCAATTCGGAGAACAGCAACCGTTACAGCTTGGTGGATCGGTTAACGGATCAGTTTGCGTAGTGGTGCTGACAATGCGGTAGGTTGCCTCGGAAAGCGGATACGTGGTCAACATCCAGGCTGAAGTATTTTGAAAATCGGCAAGATTTGGAGCTGCTATGGTGAGATTACCTGTTCCAGCGGCATTATCCCCATTATAGCCGACCATGATACCTGCCAGCCGCATTGTTTGTTTCAAGGTGGCATCAATATTGACACTTTCATCATCAGAATAGATGCCGCCTGTTACTTCAATTTTTAATTGAAGCTTGCCCCAAAACTCATCGGCAGGGATTATAAAATTGAGGGTTGCACCTATATTGTCGCGCTCAGTTGCGTATGCCGGCGATACTTCTGCGGTAACAGAACCTGGTGCCTCGGGTGAATAGGTCGCCACATCACTGTATAATCCGTAGAGCAATTGCCGGCTCAGTTTGAGTGTTCCAGTCACATTGGAAACCTGGTTGGGAAAGCCCCGCAGATACACCCGCACCCAGGCCGCTTTTCCGGCAACAAGCCGTAAAGAGTTGTCCGGGCCCCTGTCTGCGGGGTCAGTCAAATGTTCTTCTGCCCGGTAATATTGAATCGATTGAGTAACTTCGACACCATGAATGGACAAATGATTAATTTTTTCAAACACGAAATCGTGCTTGTCCAGATATTCCCAGATTGCCTCTTTCATGAATTCATTTAAATTCTCTTTCTTGTCCATAATGACCCCTTTCATCATTTGATTTTCAACATGTAGAGCATTGCGACTTCAGGATGAAATGCCTCTTACTATGTTTCTATTATGCAATATTATTTATGATGTCCTCCTGTCTTTATAGTGAATTAAGCTAATGCATGGCATGAGGGGCTAGTAAAATCTTGCTACAGCCTTGAAAACAATTAAAGAGATGACTTTTAGAC
>JAERRP010000433.1 GCA_016735415.1 Desulfobacterales bacterium
ATATGAGCTCGGAGTGGTCGAGGATCTGAAGCGGGCCGTTAACCGCCTGGCCCCGCCGGGTGAAGACTACGCGCACGAACAGGCTTGGCACGACGGCAACGGCCACAGCCATGTGCAGGCCGCTCTTTTGGGGCCGTCCATCCATATCGCCGTGCGCGAGGGGCGCCTTGTACTGGGGACCTGGCAGCAGGTGGTGGTGATCAACCACGACAACCGTTCCCGGCGTAGGCCGCTGGCCATCACCCTGACGGGTGAATGAGAACTCCCACGGGGCTGCTCCCGTCGGGCGGTGAATTTATTTCAGGCCCAGTTCGACCCGGCTCGGGGAGATGCCGGCCAGTGCTTCGGGCGCCAGCGCGTTGTCGGTTTTGACCAGGAAGATGCGTCCGGTTTCGACCCGGCCTGATTGCAGCAGGTGGTCCCGGACGGCTTTGGCCCGCGCCAGGGCCAGTTTTTCCAGATCCGACGCACGGATTTCGATGTTCTTCCGCATCAGGCGTTCGGCCTCTTCGGGCGGAAGGGTTTTCGCGAAGCCGAGCAGATTCCTGGGTTTGGGGAAGGATTCGGCCTCGTAGGCCTCCTGGAGGTAGACCGGGTATTCCTCGGGCGTGACGGTGATATTCCCAAGCTCTTCGGCCGGTAACTTCTTCTTCGTCCGCGCCAGTATTTTCCGGGCTTTCAATTTGTTTTGAAACATGATTTCCGTCAGGACCGGGGTGTCACGCGCGTTATCGGCAAAACCGGAAATTTCGAGCTGCAGGACCGGGCGTTCGTACAGAACGCCGGCCAGCCCATCCAGTTTTTGCGTGGTGGCCGGTGTCAACAGGCTGCGGCCGGCGTCGAATTCGAGATAGTCGAGATCTTGGCCGTCGAACATGGCCCCGATCAGGCTAAAGGGCGCGGTCGCCGCTTTGGCGATCAGATTGAGAAAGGCCTGCAGGACGATCCCTCCGATCGAAAACTCAGGATCGTCCATGTCGCCGCTGACGGGCAGGTTGATTTGGATCCGGCCGTTGCGGTCCTGCAGCAGGGCCACGGCCAGATCGACGGGCAGATCCAGCGCTTCTTCGCTGGCCACCGCGCTGCCGAAGTCGAATTGATCGATCCGGATGCCGTGGTCGGCGGAAAGCTTGCGTTGGGCCACCTTGTAGACGAGGTCGGCCGAGAGTTTGCCTTTGCTGATCTTTTTGCCGATGAACCGCCCGGAATAAGGACTGATGGCGGTCAGGTCCATTTGGCGCAGATTGATTTTGAGATCGACAAAAAGATCCTCGGGCCGGGGCCTGATCTGGCCGGAGATCTCCAGCGGGGTGAGATTGTCCACCCGGCCGGCCAGCAGAACCTCGGCCGGTTGGGCCGCCTCGGTCGAAAGATTGATGACACGGGCTTCCACGCGATCGAAAGTGGTCTCGAAGCCCGGCCTGAAACTTCGGTCGATAAAGCGGAAATCGCCGTTTTTGATAAAGATCCGTCCGATCGTTACCGGCGGCGGCACAATGCCGGCATCGGCGGTGGGCGCTTCTTCCTTGGGCGGGCTCCCCGTGTTCGGGTCGGCAGCGGCCATCAGGTTGATCTGCCCCCCCGTATCGATGCGCAGATGGCCGGAAGGTTTTTCCAGGATGATGTCTCTGATTTTCAGATACGTGGGCTGATAGCCGACATCGATACCGGCCAGCTGCAAATCATTCCATCCCACCAGCGGTTCGGCCTTGAGGCGATCGATGGTGTGGAAGCGGCTCAATCCGGCGGAACCCTGGAAACGGGCCGAAAGCCCCGGAATTTCGTCCGCGCCCGCGGCCAACCGCAGGTCGCCCTGGACCGACAGGCGACCATCGGTCAGTACCGCGGCCACATAGGGTTTGATAAACGGATAGAGCGCGGCCAGATCCAGTTGCTGCAGTTCGATCCGGGTGTCCACCGCCAGCGGCGCCAGTTTCCATTCCGTTCGGGTATCCAGCGTACCGGTTGTGTTGATCCGGCCGGCCAGATCGACCCGGTTGGTGACATCCGGCCTGTTGGTCAAATCGATCGCCGCCAGTTGGATGGCATCAATCGAAAGGGTGGCCGGATCATCCGGGACCAGGTTGATGCCCTGGACGGCATAACCGCCGATATCCACCTTTTCGACGTCGACCTGCCAGCGGGCGGCCGCGGGAGCGGGTGCCGCGCCGGGCGTTTCGGGAGATGGCGGTGGAATGAAGACATCCAGGTTCAGGACGCCGTCGGCCAGCCGCCGTAATTCCATCCGGCCATCCGTGCTGGTGACCGCGGCCACCTCAATCTTCTGGTCGGGGATGCTGACGCGAATCCGGTTGACGGTCAGTTGCGGGACCGCCAGCATGACGTGTTCGGCGGATGTCGGGCCCGGATCGTCGGCCACTGCTGATTTGAGATCCCGCAGGACGACCCGGGCCTCTTCCACGTTCAGCCGATTGAGCCGGATGAGGGGCGGTTCGATGTTGATCTGCCGGAAACGTTCGGCCAGTTTTACGGCTTCGCTCGTGCGCACCACCTTGTCCGTGGGCAGGCGGGTAATCGTGAAGACGGGCTGCTGCAGGTCAAAGGTGTTGAGGCGCACGATACCCGCCAGCGGCTCCAGACTGCCGATGTCGATGTGCAGCCGGTCGAAAGTCAGGAGCGGGAGATTTTCGGGATCGGTCGGGGTCAGGTCGTTCAGGTTCAGCGTCCCGGCGCTGCGCAGTCCGAAGGACCCGTCCGGATAATGAATGTAGGTCAGGTGGACTTTGACATCCAAACGGCCGGATTGAATCACGAAGGCCGTATCCGCAGGAAGATAAGGCATGTATTCCGCCAGTTCGATCGCCCGCAGATCGATGTCCAGCTCGGTTTCCAGGGAATCGGCAAAGGGTTTGGTGCTACCCTTCAAGGCCAGGGGCGTTCCGTTGATGGTGGCGGCAAACTGCGGCTTCACGAAAATGTCGACGGCGGTCTTCAGGTTGGAGAGAAAGGGCAGATCGATATCCATTTTTTCGATGATGTGATTCTTGTGGCGAACACCGTCGTGAAAGCGGATGCGGCCGTCTCTGATCTGGATATTGTTCAGGGAAAAGCGGAAGGGGTCGCTGTCGGCATCCTCGGCCTGGGGTTCATCCGCGGCGGTCGCGGGGGGTGGCGGGGACTTCAAATCCGCGAAATTCCAGTGTCCGTCTTTCGCGAGGGTCAGATAGATTACCGGAGCATTCAGGCGGATTTCTTTCAGCACCGGCGCCAGCCGGAAAAGGGAGATGCTTTGCAGGTTGAGATACAGCTCCCGGAAAGAAATGAAGGCGGTTTTCCCGTCGGGTTCGGACAGCCTGAAATTCTGGATACGTGCGGTCAGGGTGTAGGGGTTGAACCGAATTTTTTCGATGACCACGCTGCGCTGCAATCGTTTTTGCAGTTGGGCGACCGCGATCATCCGGCCCACGGCCGGAACAACCAGGAAACCCATGAGGGTGTAGATCAGAATGGCCAGGACGATGCCGGCGCTAATTTTCGTCCAGCGCGGCAGTGACCGCAGGCGACCGGGCGGGGTTTGATCCTTTCGGGGTTGGCGATCGTTTTCCATTCGGCCTCTCAGGAGGGGTCGCCGTCTGCAGAAAGGCGGCGGCCGGTTGGATGCGTGTGATTTCGTTCGGGGCACGCTCAACCCGTGCCCGACGAATCCGGGGCCGGGTTTGATGGCGGGATCGCCAGGGCCCCCGGGCCCTTTCCGGGCGGGTGCTGTCTATATATGAACATCGTCCGGCGCGATCTCAAGAAAAAAATGGTCGATCCCGCGGGTGTCGCTTTCTGCCTGGGGCATGATCTGCCGGTTGACAGGCATCCTCAAAGGTCATTACGATACCGGTCGGCGGCGGTGCCCACGGACCTGGATCATGGGAATCCGCGGCAGGGCTGGCGGGGCGCCCGGTGGGCTCGGGGCGAAAGGGGGCAGCGACAAACCATGTGGCCACAAATGAAAACCAGGACCGGCGTCTCGTCCGGCCGGATGGGTTGCCTGGCGCTTTTGCTGTTTTTTCTGGCGGGCCTGGCCTGTTCCCGGGACGAGACGTCCCGGCGGATCGATTTCAGCCAGCGCGAAGACGTCACGATTGTGCAGGAAGAGGCCGGCCGCCTCACCTACGCCTATCTGCCCCAGTTCTCCCACGCGGTATCCTTCCAGCGGCATTATCGTCTGGTCCGGTACCTGCGCGAACAGACCGGACTCGACCTGGAGCAGATTTTCCCCGACACTTTTGATGAACACATGCGCATGGTGGGGCAGGGGAAGATCGACATCTCTTTCTCCAACCCCTTCATCTATGTCGTGATGGCCCAGGATTACTGCGCCCGGGCGTTTGCGCGTATCATCGAAAGCGGCGGGCATGAACGCTTTCGCGGAGAAATCATCGTGCGGGCCGACAACCCTGCGATCCGCACGATTGCCGATTGTCGCGGTAAACGCTGGGTGGCGGTGGATCCCTTTTCGGCGGGCGGCTACCTGTACGCCCTGGGACTTTTTCGGGATCATGGCATCTTCCCGGAAGACTTTGCTGAAATTGCATTCGCGCCGGGGCCGGGCGGCAAGCAGGAAAAAGTGATTCTGGCCGTGCAGGCCGGTCAGTACGACGTCGGTTCGGTGCGGGAAGGGGCACTGGCGGTGGTGGCGGACAAGATCGATCCGGCCGAAATCCGGGTTATCGACCGCACCGGCTGGTATCCGGGCTGGGTTTACGCCGCGCGGGAGGGCCTGGACCCGCAGATCGTGCAGCGTGTGCGCCAGGCCCTGGTGGCGCTCGACGCCGATGACCCCGACCAGCGGGGGATCCTGGAAAAGGCCCATATCACCGCCATTGTGCCCTCGAACGATACCGAATTCGATCCGGTCCGCAAGCTCTGGACCCGGGTGGGGGGCAAATGGCCCGGCTGCGGTGCGGCGGCAGCAAACCCGGAAGGGCGGCGCCCATGAAAATGCCGGTACTAAGGCGTTGGTTGTCGCTGTGGCCGTTTAACAACAGTATTCGGGTCAAAATCAACCTGGGCATTATCGCCATCGTCCTGCTTTCGGTGGTGCTGATCGCCCTTTCCACCAGCCAGATCGTGTCACGGGTGCTGTCTAGCGAACACCGCAACCGGGGCATGGCACTTGCCTCCAACCTGGCGGCCCGCAGCGGGGATGCCATCCTGGCGCTTGATTTTCTGCGGCTGAAAAGCCTGATCAGCGAAATCATGGAAACCACCGACGACATGCTCTACGCCTTCATTCAGGACGGCCAGGGCCGGGTATTGACCCATACCTTCACCGGGGGCTTCCCCATCCAGCTCAAGGGTGCCAACCAGGCCCTGCCGACCCAGCGCGGCAGTATGCGTCTATTAAACGACGGCCGCAGAGACATCGCTGACTTTGCCACGCCCGTCCTGGTCGGTGACGTCAAGATCGGCCAGGTGCGGCTCGGTCTGCTGCGTTACAGGGTGACGGCGACCACCCGGGAGGTCTGGTGGGCCATTTTTGCCTTCGCCATCCTTTCCGTTATCATTTCCGACACGGTCGGTTTTGCGTTGGCCCGCAACCTGACCACCCGTATCAGGGCGCTGCAGGAGGCCGCCGAACGCATGCTCAAGGGGCACCAAGGCCGTGAGGATGATGTTTACCCCTTGGCCCGGACGGATCCTGCCGGGCTTCCGGTCGCGAACGGCCCCCCAGCCCCCCTCGGGCGAACGGGGTTACGCCGCGGGGACGAAATCCAGAAACTGACTGACACGTTTGAGATGATGACCGCCGCCATTCAGCGATATATCGCTCAACTGGCAGATTCCAAGGCGGTTCTGGCCAAATCCGAAACCAAATACCGGCGCATTTTCGAAGATTCCATGGATCTTATTTTTGTGGCCGACGGTGACGGTGTGCTGCTGGACATCAATCCCGCCGGGCTGGTCCTGCTGGGCCACGGCGGGAGCGGAACGCACGTCGGTCAGGAAAAAATTGCGGCCCTGTTGCAGGACCCGCTGGAGGCCGATCGGATTCTGACGGAAATGGATGAGGCCGGATTCATCAAGGACCGGGAGTGTACCCTGCAGACCCGCGACGGAAAAAGTGTTGAGATCCTGCTCAGCATGACGGTTCGCCGCAATCCGGATGGCCGCATCCGCGAATATGAGGGGATTGCCAAGGACATCACCCATCGCAAGCAGATGCTGCGGCAGCTGCTGCAGGCCGACCGGCTGGCATCGCTGGGCCAGCTCTCGGCCGGTGTGGCGCATGAAATCAACAATCCCCTGGGGCTCATCCTGGGCTATACCCAGCTTCTGATCCGGAATGAACCGGATCAATCCGCTAAAATCGAGGATTTTAAGACGATCGAAAAACAAACCCGCAACTGCAAGAAAATAGTTGAAGATCTGCTCAATTTTGCGCGCCGGACCGGCACGCAGAAGATGCGCGTCAATCTCAACAAGGCCATGGAAGCCGTGATTGCCGTCATCCGCAAACAATTGGAACTGGACAACATCGACGTGTTCACCCATTATGATCCAAGTTTGCCGACCCTGGAAGGCGATGCCGAAAAACTCAAGCAGGTTTTTATGAATCTTTTGATCAACGCCCGGCAGGCCATCCATAACAACGGCCGGATTCAGGTGAGCGTCGGGCGCGATCTTTCCGGATCGCAGGCGCTCGTTACGGTGGCGGACAATGGCCCCGGTATCCCGGCCGCCATCCGGGAGAAGATCTTCGACCCCTT
>JAERRP010000054.1 GCA_016735415.1 Desulfobacterales bacterium
TGGTTTTAAAAAGAAGATGCGCATTCGTTTTGATGAATTATTACCACAATGGAATTATCAAGCTGTGCCTCAGTCGTGAGGTTAAAAAGTCTAAGTTATTGATCTTTCCTTCCTAAAGAAAGGGAAAGATAGGAAACGTCTATGATAATCTGCTTTTCTCAAACAAACGCAAAAAAATTATTTGTAATAGACTCACCATGAACAAAATGATGAAGAGGATGGTCTTTTTCATTTTTCCCCCTTAACTTTTTTTATGCGGCTATTTAAGCTTATCCGTCATGTCAACGATTGGTTGCTCACTCTTGGCACTGATCCTTTTAATTTTCTTGGCATTAGGATTGAGCCTGGAAAGATCCACCATTCGGATGGTCTGGTCGTCGTAGGTCTTGTAGAAAAAGCGATTATTCTTTGCGTTACGCGCAACTGTCAGCATTGTGTAGTCGGAGTGTATAACACCATCGTGTGTCTCACGCGCTACACCTACCGGAATGTCAAAATTGTTGAGGATATGAAATACCTGTTTGATGCCTTTTTCTGCATTTTTCGCAGGTATGGCTGTAGCACTGAAAACAGCAGCCCGCACAAAGCGGGACGGCGGGGTGAAATCACCAGGCAGTCCCAACATGCCCGACCCTTGCCCCAGTTGTTTAAAGGTTTGGCCAAAGATAGAAACAGGAGGCACATTGTTTGGATTCAGTGCGACATAGTTGCGTAAATTCGTCATATGCCAATCAAATGTCGGTGAATTTGCCATAGCTCCGGTCGGGTTGTCATAGAGTACTAATCTGCCGTCGATCGGTTCAATAACAAGACTCTTGCCACTTTTGTCATAGACAACGAAATGAAAGGGCTGTATCTCGGGTGGAAAGCCGGGGGTCAAAACCGGAGATATGGCGACCTCATTGTTCTTAATGGCGGCACGTACTTCGTCAACTGTGGCGAACTGCGAGACGATCCACTGGGTAATGTCTGATGAAGAGATGGAGATCGATTGGTTTTCAGGTGTGGTTACAGAATACTCGGCAAAGCCAGGGAAATAAAAATTGCCTACCGACAGCCCCTTTTCGTTGATTCCGTCCAGAATAACCTCGTTGTCTGCAAGCATTACCCCTACGGATGCATATTTTGATTTCCACTTTTTACCGTCACCCAGCGTGGTCTGCCCCACAAACTCATAATTTCTCGGTACGACAATAATGCCGATATCAAAAGAGATACCAAATTCAAGGGTACGGCCGCTGACAAATACGCCATCTTCAGTTTCCAAGTGGATTCCCGTACAAGCCTCTGCCATGGGCTGGATTAAGAACGTTAAAGCACAGAACACGGCTGCCGTTATCAATACTGAGTTCAATTTTTTTTTCATTGTGAACGCCTTTCGACAGGCTGTTACGAAACGCAATTTATCCAATTTCTGCGTTAAAAAATAAATTTAATCCTCGAAATACAACGGGTATGTCTGCGGTTAAATTGATTTTTTGCCCAAAACTTGAAAAAAAAAACTTGAAGAAATTTTCATTCCGTAACAACCTGTCGAGTTGGAAATAAGAGAGCTATTTTTTTTCCAACATATTTGGTTTTCAGGTAAAAGTGCAACGGTTTTGATTTTCCGATCACTGTATCGGCGCAGTCAGATAGGAGGCTCGGGCAAGTACTTTGAACCACCAGGGCTTATTTTCAACGTCGGCGACCACCATCTTTGTCGAACGGGCAAAATCGTCCCGGAACATCCGTTCCACAGCAGATATCAGTTTTTCTTCAACCACCAGCGCGGTGACCTCAAAGTTAAGCCGAAAGGAGCGGTTATCGAAATTGGCCGTGCCTATACCTGCCAACCGGTCATCGACCAGAAAGACCTTTTCATGGAGAAATCCGGGCCGGTAGCGATATATCTCAATACCGGCCCGCAGCAATTTCCCGACAAAAGCATAGGCCGAGTAAAAAACAAGCTTTTTATCCGAAACATCGGGAATGAGAATCTTGACATTCACTCCCCGAAGAGCGGCCAGGTGCAGGGCCGATAACACCGATTCATCCGGGATAAAATAGGGGCTGGCAATCCAGATCCGTTTCCGGGCGCTATGGATGGCCTGCTGGTACATCAGACTTGCCGTTTCCAGTTCATCGGCCGGACCGCTTGGCAAAATAAGCACCGCGGCATCTCCCTTCGGGGCTGGAACCGGCTTCCAGTCCAGCTCCAGCAGGTCGCCCGTTGCCCAGTGATAATCTTCAAGCAGGGAGACCTGCAACTGCAGTACCGCCGGGCCGGTAATTTTTACATGGGTGTCGCGCCAGGGGCCGAACTTCGGGTTTTTTCCAAGATACTCGTCGCCGACATTGAGGCCGCCCACCCAGCCGGTGCTCCCGTCCACCACCACGACCTTGCGATGATTGCGAAAGTTGATCTGAAAATGGTTACGGGCGCCCCGGGTGGAATGAAAGGAATGGGCGGCGATTCCCGCCTTGCGCAGCTCGTCTATATATGTGTTGGGAAGCGTATGACTGCCGATTTCATCATAGAGGAGATAGATGCGAACGCCCTCTTTGGCCTTGTCGATCAGTCCCTGTTTGAGACGGCGCCCCAGCCCGTCATCCCGGATAATGTAAAATTGAACCAGGATATATTTATGGGCCCGTCCAATACCTTCCATAATCGAGTCAAAAGTCTGTTCACCATCGATGAGCAGCTCCACCTCATTGCTGCCGAGAAAGGGCATTTGGGCCAGTTGCTCACCCACCATGGAGCCCTGTATCCCATCAAATTTACGTTCGAAGGGTAAAACCTGTTTGAGGATGGTCTCTATCTGCTGGTCGTGTTGTTCATCAAGCGCATGGCGGGCCGTGATATATCCCTTGAATTTATTGCGGCCAAGAATCCAGTAGGCGGGTACCGAGACCATTGGAAAACTGTTCAAGCCGACAATCCAGGCGATTGCCCCCTGGGAAGTTCGAGTGGTCATCAAGGCATTGATGGAGGAGACAAATCCAAGCAGGTGGGCGATGACCAGGATGACAGGTATCATAGACGTTCCTTTAATGGAAAATTTAGAAAT
>JAERRP010000618.1 GCA_016735415.1 Desulfobacterales bacterium
AAGATCTCGCGTTTGCCCCCCCCATGAAACGGCCTTAGCAAATGAATCGCATGGGCAATCTGCATGGCCTCGATATGGGCCTTGACGGTGGGCCGGCTCAGTTCGCTTAAGTTTGCCAACTGGCTGTAATCCAGTTGACCGCCACTTTGTCGAAGCAACAGGCGAAACAGCGCCAAAAACCCCTGCCGATTGCGAATTCCGAAAAGTTCCTGAATATCCCGCGCATAAAAGCTGTCGATCCACTCGCTGAAAAATTCCGGGTCTTTGTGCGTTGCCAGGAGCGGTTCCGGCAGGCCGCCATGCAGCAAGCGGCGATCAAAATCAGGCACGCCAAAGGGATCGGCGCATTGCTCCCACAACACCGGGCACAGATGGATCGCCTGCTTGCGCCCGGTGAGTGAATCGCGAAACTTCCGGGTCGCGGCCAGGGTGGAAGATCCGGTCGCCAATATTTTTAACTGCGGGTACTCGTCGGCAGTAATTTTCAGCAGACGGCTGGGGTCTTCCAGATGATGCACCTCGTCGAATACCAGCACCGTTCCCGTTACCTGACCGTCAAGAAACAGTTCCGGATCTTCCAGCGCCCGCGCGGTGGAGGGCAGATCGCAGTTCATATACACCGCATCGGGCAGCATCCGCGCCAGCGTCGTTTTGCCGACCCGTCGAACACCGGACAGCCAGACAATGGAACGGCGATTCCAGGCCTGTTGAAGCTTTTTCAGCCAAAGTGTGCGCTTAATCATAAGTCTACTTTACATATAGACGACTTTATGTAAAGTATAAATTCTGTAAGCTGCTGAATCGGTTTTCCCTTAAGGCGCCTTTTCTGTGAAAATACAAACTTGAACTTGATATTTTCACAGAAAACCCGTAGGGTTTACGCATGATTCGCCGAGACATCACAACAGAGTTGCAAGAGGCGGCCGGGGAATATCCGGTTGTGACCATATTCGGGCCGCGACAGTCAGGTAAAACCACCCTGGTGCAAATGACATTCCCCAGTAAGGTATATTTTTCGCTGGAAGACCCCGATGTCCGTATGGCTGCGCAAACAGATCCCAGAGGGTTTTTGGCGGGATTTCCGGAAGGCGGTATTTTGGACGAGATCCAGCGCCTTCCGGAACTTCTCTCTTATATTCAGTGCATCGTGGACCAGAAAAAAAAGCCCGGGATGTTTATTCTGACAGGCAGTCATCAACCCGGGCTTCATCAGTCCGTCAGCCAGAGCCTGGCCGGGAGGACAGCCGTGTTGACCCTGCTGCCCTTTTCGCTGTCCGAACTGCGAAATTACAAAAAAAACTGGGAGCCGTTCGACTTGATCGTTAAAGGTTCCTATCCCCGCCTCCATGAAGAGGGCTTAAATCCCACACGCTTTTTCAACAGCTATACGCAAACATACGTGGAAAGAGATGTTCGCGCTCTGGTTAACCTGAAAGATCTAAGATCATTTCAGCAATTTTTTACGCTCCTGGCAGGTCGTATCGGACAGCTTGTCAACTATACTTCCCTGAGCAATGACGTTGGCGTTTCCGCCACTACGATAAAAAACTGGATCAGTGTATTGAAAGCTTCCTTCGTAATATTCGAACTGCCTCCATTTTTTGAAAACATCCGGAAGCGCGTCGTCAAATCACCAAAGATTTACTTCTGCGATGTGGGACTGGTCGCTTATCTTCTGGGTATAGAGACCTCGAATCAGGTCTGGCGGGATCCATTACGGGGAGGTCTCTATGAAAACCTGTTCATCCTGGAAATTTTCAAATCCCGCCTGAACCAGGGTAAGCGTCCGGAATTATTTTTTTACAGGGATACGCACGGCCATGAAGTCGATCTGCTTATCAGGGAAGGAAGAAGGTTAATTCCGGTTGAAATAAAATCAGCCGCAACCTTTACACCGAACTTCCTTAAAGGGATTGAGCAGTTCCGGAAAGTTGCCGCTGACCGCTGTTCAGATGGATACGTTCTGTATAACGGGCAAAAGGAATTTACACTCAAAAAGACACGAATCTTCAACCCCATTTTACACAAAGGCTTGGAAACACACCGGTTCACGCGATAAACAGGCCCACCGCTATCAAGACCGGCGTCAGGATGTTGATCACCACGTTCATCCCCATGTAAGGCACTAATTTTTCCATATCGGCATGATACCGACGCGCGCCGATAAAC
>JAERRP010000408.1 GCA_016735415.1 Desulfobacterales bacterium
GGTAGACCTCGCCCGCGCCGGAAACCCCGGCAAGCCCGTGGACGGCCCCGGACCAGGAAGCGGCCAAAGAACGGGCGGAGGAAGTAGTGCCGTTCGTGGAGGCCGTCATGGATGAATGCCGGCTGTGCCGGCAGCAGCGGCTCCGGGACCAGGGGTTGAGCGTAAAAGACCAGTCGGAAAGCTACTTTCTGCTGAACAGCCCCATCCTGCGAAAGACCGAAGACCATTACGGACCGGTGCGCTTCATGCACGCCAAGCATGCCGGCGTCACCAAAGACTGCGCCCTGTGCCATCACCACCGGCCCCTGGATGAGAGCGCTTCGGAAACCACCCGATGTTCCGCCTGCCACCAGGAGCCGTTTAATAAGGACCATCCCGAACGCATGGGTCTTAAAGCCGCCTATCATCAACAGTGCATGGGGTGTCATCAGGAGATGGACAAAGGACCCATCGACTGTGCCGGCTGTCATCGGAAAAACGTGCCCGACCATAAGGACCTGATCCAGCTGGCCGCCAACCCGGAGCCTTCCGAAGTGACGGCCGAGTGTCTGCGCTGCCACAAGCCGGCCGGTGAGGACATGCTCAAGTCGGCCCACTGGTTGTGGAAAGGACCGTCTCCCTACACGCTCCATCACCGAAAGGAGGTCGATCTCGGTAAGGCAACCCTTGCCACGAACAACTTCTGAATCAGCATCATCAGCAACGAGGCTCGTTGCACAAGTTGTCACGCCGGCTACGGATGGAAAGACGCAACCTTTGACTTTAACGATATGACCAAAATTGACTGTCTGGTTTGCCACGACACGTCAGGTACCTATAAAAAATCACCCAAGGGGGTGGGCATGCCGGATCCCAAGGTTGATCTGGTGGCCGTGGCCAAAAGTGTGGGCCCCACGTCCCGCAAAACCTGCGGGGACTGTCACTTCAACGGCGGCGGCGGCGAAGCGGTCAAACACGCCGATCTGTCCCGTCAACTGCTTCACCCGGAGCGAAACTGTGACGTCCACATGGGCGGCTACGATTTTCAGTGTTCCGAATGCCACCGCACCCGCAACCACAAGATTGCCGGGCGCAGCTCATCGGTGCCCGTCGCTGAAGGCAGCCTGTCCTGCCAGAACTGCCACACGGACAAGCCCCATAACAGTGCCAAACTGCTGGATCATCACCTGAACAAGCACTGTGAAACCGTCGACTGCACCACTTGTCATGCGCCGGTGTATGCCAAATGCAAACCCACCAAGGTGTTCTGGGACTGGTCCAAAGCCGGGGATAAAAAGCGCAAGCCCAAAAAAGACAAATACGGCATGAAGGATTATAACTGGAAAAAGGGCGAGTTCATCTGGAAAGAGTCGCCCAAACCGGTATACCGATGGTATGGCGGCTTTACGAAACGGGTCTTCCTGGGCGACAAGCTGGATCTGACGCAAGAGATTATCAACATCACCGAGCCTGTCGGATCCATTAACGATCCCAATTCCAAAATTTCACCCTTTAAAATCATGGCGGGGATTCAAGCCGTGGATGCCAAGTATAAGCACCTGCTCATTCCTCATCTGTTCCCCCGGAACAAGGAGGACAAAACCGCCTACTGGAAACACCGTGACTGGCAGAAGGCCTTTACCGACGGCATGAAGGCCGCCGACATGAAGTACAGCGGCAAGTACGAGTGGATTCGGACGGACATGTACTGGGGCGTCGAGCATGAAGTCATGCCGGCCAACATGGCGCTTTCCTGCGTCCAGTGCCACGACAGCCTCCAGTCGGAGCGGACCTGCAACCGCTGTCACCAGGACAGCCGGGACGTGGATTTCAAATCCATCGCCCACAAGGGCACCGACTTCAGCTACATGGCCTCCAAAGGGCGCGATGTCAGCCACCTGGTCGGTACGACGGACTATATCGACTTCAAGGCCCTGGGGTACAAGGGAGATCCCATCATACATGGAGGGCGCTTCAAGAAACTGCCCATGGGCTACAAAGCCAAGACGGGAAAATAGCTGATAATCGTGAACCGTGACAGCGGTTCGCAGGTCTCGTCAAAAAGCAGCCGGGAGAGGTATCCCGGCTGCTTTTTTGGTCAGAGGGCCTCAATGGCTTTCTTCTCCTAGCGGCAGGCTGGTCTGATAGAACTCAATCAAGGCACCGCTTTCGCAATGTTCAAAGACGCTGACAGGTGCCGCACACGTCCGGTTCTCCTGATGGATCCAAGTCGTGGTGTGCGCCTGTAAGCCGGGCGTCCCGGCAGTGGATAGCGCATCAGCGGGAGAAGTGAAGGTGATGACCAGACCGCTTTCGGGCAGCTCATACGCCGGGGGCGCGGCCGTGCGCGCCTGTCGTTGCAAGGCCCCGGTGGCCTCAAAACATGTCGGTTCAAGGGCCGCGAAAGTAGCGCAGCCTTCCCGTTCGAAGACGATGACAGTGCCGCTTTCCGGCAATTCGAAAATCTCGGAGAAAGCACCGACAGCGGCCGGATAAGCAGCAACGGTCAGCGACAAAACGATACTCAAGACGAATGACTTTATTTTGGCGTTCATCGTAAACCTCCTTGCGCTAATGGTTTAACGATATTACCCTGTCATCATCTTTTTCAATTTGTATGCCAACCCGTTCTGAGGCGGCCTTCCTTATTGCTGATATAAGCCTATATAGTTGATTTTATTTATTTTTACGTTTGTTCTGTCAGTCTGACTTTGCGTTAACTTTAAAAAATTTATCGCCAAGGTAACGTTACCTGATTTTGGAGGGAACGGTTGGGGGAGCGTTGTGGTTATGGCCTGTTTTCAATGACTTCATTTGTCCTGCGGAGGATGTATCTGCTTTACAAAGATGGCCCGTCAGAACAACTGCATCCGCTTTTCCTTCCAGTACTGCAGCCATGGAATATATTTCTTTGCTGATTTGGTATCCCATGGCCTTCAATACAAGCTCGGCTTCCTTGTCACCCATAGCGACGCGGTTCTCAACTGCGGAAATATCATGGGTGCCTGAATACGAACGGATACTTGGAATGCAGCAGATCTTGAAAAAACCATTTTAAACAGGCAATGATTAAAAGGGCGTATTATCGACCCGTAAAATTAGGTTTCCTCTTTTCGATAAAGGCGCTCATTCCCTCTTTCTGATCATCTGTGGAGAAGAGAAGCTCAAAACAGCGGGCTTCATGGGCCAATGCCGATGTAAGATCCATGTTAATTCCTTCGTTAACCACCATTTTTGTGATTTTCAAGGCAAACCCGGGTTGACGGATCATTTTCCCCGCCATTTTTCGGGCTTCCCCCATAAGGGATGCAGCAGGTATCACTTTATTGACAAGCCCGATCCGGAATGCTTCCTTGGCATCAATGGGGTCACCCGTGTAGAGCAATTCCTTCGCTCTGCCGATTCCGATAAGCCTGGGGAGCCGCTGGGTTCCTCCACCTCCGGGAATGACACCTATCTTAATTTCAGGCTGGCCAAACACGGCATTTTCAGCGGCAACCCGGATATCACATGCCATGGATAACTCGCATCCGCCACCAAGAGCCAGACCACTTACGGCGGCAATAACCGGTTTAGGAAGATTCTCAATTTTATTAAACACCGACATTATTTTCATTACAAAGGAGTGGGCGTCAAAAGGAGTATGAATCATACCGATTTCCTTAATGTCCGCACCTGCTGCAAACACCTTTTCATTGCCTGTAATAATTACGGCGGATATGTCGCCGTCATCGGCAATTTCACTAAAAACCGCATCAAGTTCCGATATCAGCAAACGGCTGATGGCATTCATACTTTTGGGCCGGTTTAAAGTAACGATCCCAATCCCTTCATCTTTTTCGTACAGAATTGTTTCAAAATTCATATTGCTTTCCTTAATTTCATCAGCAAATACATATAGGAGGTGTTATCATCCTGTTGCAAAGAATAACGCGAGCGCTTCTCTGAGACTATTTGATTGCCAGTCTAATACATGAATCCAGGCGGATGGTTTCACCGTTTAAAACCGGATTTTCAATAATATGTTTAGCCAGAAGAGCAAATTCAGACGGCTTGCCCAGACGTTTAGGAAAGGGGATGTTTGCCACTATGGAGGCTTGTGCTTCTTCAGGAAGTCCCGCCAGCATGGGAGTTTCAAACAATCCCGGCGCAATCGTCAATACCCTGATGCCAAAGTTTGCAAACTCACGCGCTATGGGAAGTGTCATTCCAACAATTCCGCCTTTGGACGCACTATAGGCTGCCTGGCCTATTTGTCCTTCAAAGGCGGCAATGGATGCTGTATTAATAATGACCCCTTTTTCACCATCTTCATTAGGCTCGTTTTTTACCATTTGCTCAGCGGCGAGACGAAGAACGTTCATTGTGCCCACCAGATTAACCTGAATGATTTTATTGAACAGCTCAAGGGGCATGGGGCCATTTTTAGAAAGAACCCTCGCCGGCGTACCTATACCGGCACAATTAACAGCAAAATGAATTCCCCCAAAGGCTTCAATGGTTTTTGCAATGGCAGCTTTTACGCTATTTTCATCGGAAACATCGGTTTTACAGAAAATAGCCGAATCACCAAGTTCAGACGCGACTTTGCTGCCTCTTGCTTCATCAAAATCAAAAATGGCAACCTTTGCACGATTGGTTATGAATTCACGAACACATGCCTCTCCAAGACCGGACGCTCCACCTGTGACAACTGCGGCACATTCTTTAATGTTCATTTTAATATCTCCTTTTAGTAATTTTAAACAAACCAATAGAATTCATTTGTCAACACTGCTATGAATAACCACTGACTCCTGCAAGAATTTGCAACATACAATTTCCTATTTACTTAAAGAGACCGGAAGTTATAAAATTTTCAATTTCTTCCTCGGAATAACCCAATTTTAGGAAAACCTCTCTGTTGTCGGTCCCTGCCGGCTGCCCTGCTTTAGAGTATTGCAAAGGAGTTTCGGAGAACCTGATGGGAGTCCCGATCTGGCGGACAGAACCACCATCCGGAAGTTCCACATCAACCACCAGCCCCCTGTGGTTGACATGGGGGTCATTCAAAACCTCGGAAAGGGTCAAAACCGGTTCCACGCAGGCATCAACATCTTTAAAGGACTCTTCCCACTCGTCCCTGGTTTTTGTTTTGATTATTTTCCTAACTCTCGCCTTAACCTGGTCAATGTCTTTTGGCATCACACCGCCTTCAATCAGATCCGGACATCCAATAGTGTTGCAGAAGGCAGAAAAGAACTGTGGTTCCAGCCCTCCAAAGCTGATGTATTGACTGTCTTTGGTCTCGTAAAAATCATACAGGCTGCCACCGTTTAAAAGTTCTCCTTCCCTTGTCGGGTCAATACCATTTACCAGAGCACCCGCTCCTGTCATGGCATTGAACGGCACGACACCATCCATCATGGAAATATCAATATACTGTCCTTTTCCTGAATTGTTTCGATAAAGCACTGCAGCAAGGATACCGATAATCACGTTATTTGAACCTGATGCCACATCCGCAATCTGCATACCTGTAAGACCAGGACCATTAGCTTTTGTCCCTGAATAAGACATCAGGCCTGAACGGGCGAGAAAATTAATGTCATGACCGGCTCTTTTAGAATAAGGACCATCCTGACCATAACCGGTAAGAGAGCAGTAAATAAGTCCGGGATTTATTTTTTTAAGATGTTCATATCCCAAACCTAACTTATCCATAACACCCGGCCTGAATTGTTCCAAAAGAATATCGTACTCGGAGATGAGCTGTCTTACTATCGCAACTCCCTGGGATTGTTTTAAATTAAGAGTAATGGAGCGTTTCCCCCTTCCCAGCCATGCAAGATTTGCCGAAATATCTGTACCGGGAAGAAAAGGCGGCATCATAGCCGCAAGATCAGGCCGTGACCCGGACACGACTCTCAAGATATCTGCCCCAAGATCACTAAGAACCAGGGTGGCGTAAGGCCCTGGCAAAAGTGTAGAAAAATCAAGAATTTTCAAATATTCTAAAAGTCCTGATTTCATAATAATCTCCTATTTAAATTCCCATTTTTTCCCGAATATCTTTCCTCAGGGTACTTTTTACTATTTTACCAACAGGATTTCTCGGTATTGCATCTGTAATTTCGATACGTTCCGGCCACTTATACTTGGCAACGCCTTTTTCTTCCAGAAGTTCAGTCAGATCCGCCAGTACAATATTCTTGCCGGGATTAGGCACAATATACGCGCACATTTTTTCTCCCAACCGTTCGTCAGGTGTGGAAACTACAGCAGCATCCTGTACATTGGGATGTGAAAAAAGATAGTTTTCAATTTCCTGGGCACTGATATTGAAACCACCACGGATGATAATGTCTTTTCCCCTGTCAAAAAAAGAAATAAAACCATCCTCTTTTATCATGAAAAGATCGCCGGTCATAAAAAAACCGTCCTGAGTAAAACTCTTTTTGGTGGCTTCCGGATTTCTGAAATACTCAGCCATAACCCCTGGCCCTTTATAAACAAGTTCACCCACATCTCCTGGTTTGGTTAACTCCGTGCCTTCAGGATCTAGGACCTTTGCTTCTATAAAATCTGCGGATCTGGATTTCCATTGAACGCCTGATTTCCCGAATTGAGGAAAATGGTCAAGGCGTTTTTCCATATCGGGAACATCTACGATACCTGAGACAATACATGTTCCTTCATTCTGTCCCCAGATATTTCCGATTTCGATGTCCCATCTGCGTTTGAATTCCTGGACTGTCCAGAGCGAGGATGGAGCTGAGCCTACTGTAATTGCACGGACAGCGCTCAAATCAAATGTATCTACTTTGGGGTGTTTGGCGATCATATTGGTAACAGCCGGCACCAGAAGGGTATGGTTCCCTTTTTCCTGGCCCATCTGCTCTATGAACCCCATAGGGTTAAAGGGATGGTGAATAACCAGGGTTCCCCCCAATATCACCCAGGGAACATAAACCGTACCC
>JAERRP010000200.1 GCA_016735415.1 Desulfobacterales bacterium
CCCCGGCCTCGCCGCTGAAAGCCTCCCTGAGCTTTTTGAGAAGTTCTTCTTCGTTCATTTTACCTAAACCCTAAACCGCGCCGCCATATCCTTCAAGCGCCGTCCCAGCTCTTCCAGACCCCTGATGGCCTCCTCCAACTGCCTGGCCCCGTCCACATTCTGCATGCTGGCGTCTTTGATGCTTTCCATGGCCTGCGCCAACTGGCCCATACCGATCAACTGCTGCTCGCTTGAAGCGGAGATCTGAGTGACGGACTGGATTGATTCAGAAATGCTGTTTGCCAGTGTCCCGATGGCCTCCTCCGACCTGGAAACCAACGTAACGCCCTTATCAACCGCTTTGGTTCCCCGTTCCGTGGCCATTACAGCATTGCCGGTCGCCTTCCGGATGTCGTTCAAGATAGTCCTTACCTGGCTCGTGGCCTCCTTTGACTGGTCTGCCAACGATTTCACCTCCTGTGCCACAACGGCAAAACCCTTGCCATACTCACCCGCCTTGGCCGCCTCGATGGATGCATTGACGGAAAGAAGGTTTGACTGGTCCGCTATGTCGTTTACGCTGTTGATGATCTCCCCGATGCTCTGCATCTGTTCGCTCAGTTTCATAATGCTGTCAGCGATGTACGCCATTTCCTCTTTGATTGCGTTCATCCCTTCACCGGTTCTTCTGCTGGCATCCTTCCCCGATTCCGAGACTTCGTAAGTTTGCTCAGCCTTTTCCGCAACCAGCCCGGCCTTTTCATTGGAAAGCACGGCCGTCTGTTTAATCTCTTCCACCGTGGCCGTGACTTCGCTCACAGAACTTGAGGTTTCCGAAGCACTTGCGGAAAACTCGCCGGCAGTGGATGAAAGTTCACTAATGGAAGCAGAAATGGTATTCGCCCCTTCGGCTATTTCCCGGGTTTGATCACGAAGGAAAACCACCGTCTCATTAATGGCATTCATCAACACACCGACCTCGTCGCCTCTTTTGCTTGATGGCGCATCTGTGCGCAAATCCCCCTTTGCCACGCGCCTGGCGGTGTCCGCCACGACAGTCAACGGCCGCGAAATGGACTTCACGGTTCGGAAGGAGATAACAACGGCAATGATCAAAAGAATAATCAGAGCACCCAATAACACCCGACTGGTCAAAGATGCCGCCCATCCCGACAGTTCCTGCACGCCGGATGAAAACCGCAGGGTCTCCGCATTCATCTCTTCTATAATCTTTTTAATATCTGCGAAAGTGGCCTCTTTTTCACCCATGTCCCCGGATTTTATGTATCGTTCAGCCAGTTCAATAAATTGGAGCGCCAGTGCATGGATTCTTTGAGCGGTTTCCACCAACGAAACCACCAGGGGATAAGAGGATAAAAAATCAACGATGGCAACAATATCCTCCACCTGATCATAGTTTACCGAGGGGAACCCATGGGCCATCTCCCCAACCACGTCTTCCTTTTTTTTCTTTTTCAGGTCGATGAGTATCGATCCAAATATGCCACTCATCTTTTCAGTGATTCCCATATATTGTTTAAAGAGATCATAGTTCTTCAGATCTCCATCCACCATAAATTCCTCAAATTCCGCAACCGCCCGATAAAAATTCACGGTATGGTCCCGCTCGGCCCGCGTCAGGACAATAGTCCGATCTACAACCCTCAGCGAAACCAGGCCGATCACCGCGATGAGCACAAAGCCCAAAGCCATGATGCCCACAATGGTAAAAATCCTTTTTGCAATGGAATCATTCAGGGAAAATCGAGTCATTTCTTCCTCCTTGGAGTCGTTTATCCATGATAAGTTTAGGGCTCCTCCTCGCTGTCATTTCACCAGAATTTTTTCATCCGAAAGAAGCCGATCCGCGTCCAAAATCACCAGGCGATCTCCTGTTACGCCTTTGAGATACTCGGCCCGGATGCCCGTAAGCGTAGGGAGCGACGCCTGGATGTTGCTTGCGGGGATTGAACTTGTACCGAGAATCTCATCCGCCAATATCCCGAATTCCATTTCATCTGATTGAAGAATAATCACCTGGTTCAAATCGGTAAGCCCTTTTTCGGGAAGATCGAAGAATCTCTTGATATCGATGACCGACAGGATCCGCCCCCTTATATTGACAATCCCCAGAACAAAATCCGGAGCGCCGGGGAGCGGCGTCAGCTCCTTCAGAGGATGAACTTCGCGAATATGCGTCAATTCGAGGGCATACCGTTCATGGGCCAGCTTGAACGCCACCACTTCCAGATTCGCGTCGTCCCCTTCGACCCGCGCCTTTGCCAGGGCCTTTGCGCGTTCCTTTAAGATCTCGGCCTTTTCTTTGCTGCTATTCAAGGCATGACCTCTCT
>JAERRP010000384.1 GCA_016735415.1 Desulfobacterales bacterium
TAGCCGGCACCGCATTTCGATTGGCCTTTCACATCAAGGTTGGTGTAGATGGACGCAGAAAACGGACAAAATGCCGACAGCCTGCTGGACGTAAGATCCCTGCGAAAACAGGTTTACGAATATCTCCGGGCCGAGATGCAGGAGGGAAGGTTGCTGCCGGGGGCCTTCATCAGGCTCAGCGAAATCAGTGAAAAGCTGGGCGTGAGCAAAACCCCTCTGCGGGATGCGATCATCCAGATGGAATGCGAAGGCTTTGTCACGATTCTGCCGCGCCGCGGCGTCCTGGTTAACAAGCTGTCGATTCAAGACATTAAAAATGTGCTTGAAATTTTAGGCGCTCTGGAAAGCGCTGTCATCGTGTCGGTTTTCGATAAGTTCGACGCTTCCCATATCAGCGAAATGCAACGACTGAACGACGATATGATCGCGGCTATCCACCGCGAGGATTACGAGCCCTATTACAAATTGAATATTCTGTTTCACGAGGTGTTTTTAGATGTATCCGAAAATACGGCGTTGCGAAAGGTCCTTCTGCCGCTCAAGCAGCGCCTGTACGATTTTCCGCGACGCACCTATATTCAGGAGTGGGAATTCATAAACTGTCAAGAACACCGCCAGTTTATTGAATATATCCGGCAGGGGCAGCGCGACCGGGCGGCCATGCTGATGCGCGACAGCCACTGGTCGTTTGCCGCCTACGAGAAGTTCATTCGCCGTTTTTATTTTGGTTCGGAGGCGCGCATTGAATCGGAACTGGCCTGGCGCAAATGAAAAATCGCCCGGATCGCGCGATGAAATGCCGTTTGACCATTTGGGAAACCCATCATTTGTAATTACAGACAAGGACCATCACAGAAAGGAGGCTGCCCTGCAAGGAAGGATCGCGATGTGCTGGGGAGTGATGATAACTCGTCAGCATCGGACTATCTCTTTATAAACATAACGAACATGGGGGTGAGATATGAAAAGATCGTTCTGGTCAAGTTGTTTGGTAACCATCCTAGCGGTTGGTTTGGTTTTTGCCCTGTCGTCGCCATCATTTGCCAAAACCGAGTGGAAAATGGCGCTCGGCGATGCCTCCGGCGGCACCCAGTGGGCCATGGGCGAACGTTTTGCCAAGCTGGTTGAAGCTTACTCCGGTGGCGAAATTACGTTTGGCTTGTTCCCCAACGGCCAGTTAGGATCTGAGCAGGAAACCGTTCAAAACTGCCGCCTGGGAACATTGGATTTTTCCGTGGCGGCCATCAACAACATCACACCGTTTTCGCCGTCGGTCGGCCTTTTTACTCTGCCTTATCTCATCCTCAGTGTCGATGAGGCCGTGACTCTGACCCAGGGCCCCGTTGGTGAAGAACTTATCCAGAATACCATCAAAGCCGCAGGCGTGCGGATCCTGGGCTGGTCCTACAGCGGGTTCCGCCGGTTGAGCAACTCCAAAAGACCGATTACCAAGCCTGCCGATCTCAAAGGGCTTACCATTCGCGTCCCCAAAAATGCCATCATGATCGATTCCTACAAATCTTGGGGCGTAAGCCCGACCCCGATGGCCTGGGATGAAGTATTTAACGGTCTGCAGAAGAAAGTCCTCGATGGTCAGGACACCCCCCTGATCACCCAGTATGTCATGAAATTTTACGAGGTTCAGAAATACATCACCAAGATCCGTTACGTGTTTCTGCTTGAACCCCTGGTGATCAGCGAGCAGCTTTATCAGCGACAGACCCCTGAAGTCCAAAAAATGCTTGACCGTGCGGGTAAAGAGGCCCAGGAGTATTGTCGCCAGTTCCTCGTTCTTTTCGAAGACTCGATCGAAAAAGAGTTGACCGAAAAAGGGTTGCAGATCCTGGACCCGGCCGATGGCGAAAAAGAGTGGATTAACAAGGCCACCCAGACGGTCTGGCCCAAGTTCTACAAGAGCATTGGCGGCAAAGAGAAGGTTGAAAAGGCTCTGAAGGCTGTGGGGCGCGACTTCCCCTTTTAAGCAGGGATTCCGCGTGGTTACCTAACCATATCATGGCGGGTGCCTTTGGGCCCTGATGACGCCGGGCCCCGGAGGCACCTCTACCAATAGTGCCGGAAAGAAGGTTTGGGAATGAAGCCTAAAGAATTTACCAAACGTCTTTTTGATAATTTCGAGAACTATATCTGTCAATTTCTGCTCAGTTTTTTCATTCTGCTTTTATTCATTCAGATTATTTTGCGAGAAGTTTTCAGTCTCAACATCTCCTGGGGCGAAGAACTGGCGCGCTTTGCGTTCGTCTGGTTCGTTTTCTTCGGGGCCAGTTATGCCGCCCGCCTGTCGGCCCACAACCGGGTCACCTTTCAATTCAGGTGGTTTTCCAAGAAAACCCAGAATTACATCGAGGCCTTTGCCGATACCCTCTGGATTCTTTTCAATATCGTGATGATCTACAAGAGCATTTATCTAATCCGCTCCATGCTGCAATACCCCTATATCTCTCCGACGCTCGGTTGGTCCATGGCCTATGTCTACATGATTTTCCCCCTGAGTTTTACGGCCATGACCATTCGGATCATCCAGGTCAACTACCTGAAGATCGTCAAGGGTATCGATATCCGTGATCCCGATAAAATCGACATGGACGAGGAATTGAAGAAGGTTACATGAGCTCGGGCATTGCATCGAATGCACAGCAAGGGGTTTGAAAAAAGAATCTTGTTACGCTGCTCTTCGGGACCTTCGGGTTGTTACTGTTAATTGGGGCGCCGATCACGCTGGCCCTGGGTGTGGCCTCGATGTCCGCCCTCTATTTTCTGGGCAACGATCTGGTCTACCTGATCCAGGTGGCCTACACCTCGGTTGATTCCTTTCCGATTATGGCCCTGCCGGCGTTTATCCTTGCCGGGGCGCTGATGGAATATGCCGGTATCTCCAAGCGTTTGGTCAATGTGGTCGAAGCACTTGCCGGACCGGCCACCGGCGGCCTGGCCAGCGCCACCGTTCTGGCCTGTCTGTTCTTCGGCGCCATCTCCGGTTCAGGCCCGGCAACCACCGCTGCGGTCGGCATGCTGATGATTCCCGCCATGATCCGCAGAAATTACGACAAGGGCTATGCCTCTGCCATAACCGCTTCCTCGGGCGGGTTAGGCGTGGTTATCCCGCCGAGTATCCCCATGGTCATCTATGGTGTTTCCGGAAACCAGTCCATCGCCAAACTGTTTATCGCCGGCTTTATTCCAGGCCTAATGATCGCGGCGGGGCTGATGGTCGTCAATTACCACCTCTGCCGGAAAAAGGGTTACACCGGCAGCGGGCACAAATGGTCGGGCAAGTCCGTCATAAAATCCCTTCGTGAAGGTTTCTGGTCTCTGATGGCGCCGGTCGTCATTCTGGGAGGGATCTACACCGGTTTTTTTACGCCGACCGAGGCGGCGGTGGTGGCCATCTTTTACACGCTTTTCGTGGGGATTTTTATCCACAAGGAGTTGAGTTGGGAAGGGGGGGGCAAATCACTGGAAGCCTGTACCTGGCTGACGGGACGGGTGCTCCTGATCATGTTCACGGCCCGGGCGTTCGGCCGGCTGCTGGTGCAGTACCGGATTCCGGAAATCGTTGCCAACGCCCTTTTGGCCATGACGACCAACGTGTATCTGATCCTGGCCTTGGTCATCCTTTTTTTGATCTTCGTGGGCATGTTTATGGAGACGCTGGCGACCATCATGATTCTGACTCCCGTATTGCTTCCGGTCATGGTCAAGCTGGGTGTCGATCCCATTCACTTTGGCATCATCCTGGTGTGCTGCTGCGAAATCGGTTTTGAGACGCCGCCCTTGGGAGAAAACCTTTTCATTGCATCGGGGATCGCTAATACCAGCATAGAAGATATTTCCCTGAAAGCGATCCCATTCAGTATTGTCGAGATCTCGGCCGTGTTTCTGATTGCTTATGTCCCCCAGATCTCGCTCTGGCTGCCCACGCTTTTGGGGTATTGACGAAGGGCGGATAAAATTGATGCAGGCCACCCCTTTATGTCATGTTAGAACCACGTTAGAACCCATTAGGCCAAGAATTCTGCCAATCAAACCAAATATTGC
>JAERRP010000391.1 GCA_016735415.1 Desulfobacterales bacterium
GGCCGCATCCACAAGCTGACGCAAAAAATCCTTGTCCTCATAAACTTCTTTTTCCAAAATCAGGAGGCTGGTGGCCGAGCACTTCTGTCCCGAGTGCCCGAAAGCGGAATAGATCACATTCTTGATGGCCTGGTCCCGGTCGGACATGGACGTGACAATGGTGGCATTCTTACCGCCGGTCTCCGCAGTTAAACGGCCATGGGGCCGGGCCTTCAGGATCTTCAATCCGGTCTCGGTGCCGCCGGTCAGGATAACAAAATCCACGTCCGGGTGGGTCGTCAGGATGTCACCGGTCCCTACCCCCGGGCAGGGAACAAACTGGAGGGTATGTTTGCCGATGCCTGCGCGCCAGAAGCACTGACAGAGAACCCAGGCGGTCAGCACGGCCGACGATGCGGGTTTCAACAACACCGTATTCCCGGCAGCCAAAGACGCGGCAATGCCGCAGCAGGGGATGGCAATGGGGAAATTCCAGGGGCTCAAGACCAGGCCCACGCCCCGGCCCCGGAACGTCAGCCCGTTCAGGACGTTCAAATCGCACACCGAGAGGGCATAATATTCCACAAAATCCACCGCCTCCGAGACCTCCGGGTCTGATTCGTAAAAGACCTTCCCCCCCTCGGCCGCCGCCGCACCGATCAGGTCGCCCCTGGTCCGGCGGATTTCCGTGGACGCTCTTTTCAGGATCTCGCGGCGCCGGTCCGGGGTCAGGCGCCGCCAGCCGTCCGGATCGGCCTTGGCCGTGGCAACAGCCGATTTCAGGTCTTTTTCGTCCGCTTGGGCCCAAAGGGCCACCACCCGGTGCGCACCTTTCTCCGGATCCCTTTGGGAGGGATCGATGATCGTCCGGGTCCGCCGGCCTGAAAATACCTCGCGGCCGGAAAAGACCAGGGGAATTTTAAGGGGCGCATCACCCGGCGTCTTCTTCCATTTCCCACGGATCGATTCGGCCCAGACCCGGTTGGGGGCCAAAGACCAGTCGGTGTCGGGTTCGTTTCTGAACCGGCCGTTAAATGTGCGGCGAACGGAATCCGGAAAATTTTCGCTGTTGCGGTCCTGGTTTCGAAACGGCCTGCCCGCGGCCGGGTCTTCATGCGCTAAAGAGCGAAGGAACTGGTTCTTCAAATATTTCCATGCAGGGCCCGTTGGTTCCAGATGACAGGCATGGCGAAGGAAGTTTTCTTCCCCCGTATTCTCGTCCAGACGCCGGATAAGATAAGCGATGGCGTTTACATACTGCTCCCGGGTGGCCACCGGCGCGTACAGGACCAGGTCCCCGGACGTTTCCTGGATGGCCCGGCGGACATGGTCGGCCATCCCTTCAAGCATCTCCACGGATAAGTGTTCCAGGACACGGTGACGCCTGGCCAGCACAAAGGAATAGGCCAGGTCGAAGAGGTTGTGGGAGCCCACACCGATGTTGACGGCCCGGATGTTATCCGGTTGAACCCCGTATCGGATCATCCGTTTGAAACCGGCATCCACATCCAGCTTATTGTCGTAAGGGGCCAGGGGCCAGTTTCGAAGGGCCGATTCCACCTTTTCCATTTCCAGGTTGGCCCCCTTGACGATGCGGATCTTGATGGGGGCCCCTCCCCGGTCCACCCTCTCCCTGGCCCACCCGGTCAACCTCTGCTGAATCCCATATGAATCGGGCAGATACGCCTGCAGGGCCAATCCGGCTGAAACATTCGCAAACGCCGGCCGATCCAGGGCCCGGGTGAATGCGGCCACCGTGATTTCCAGATCCCGGTACTCCTCCATGTCCAGATTGACAAACTTGGGAACTTGGGTCCCGTCGGCCCGGGTAAAGAGATGGTCTCCAGCCACCCTCAGAAGCCGGCAAAGCCGTTCCACCAGGATGTCAACCGTGTTTGCGAAGGCCAGGGAGGATATCTGGGAATAGAGGGTCGAGACCTTGACCGAGATGTATTGGATGTGAGGGCTTTTGAGATCATTCACATAGGTTCGAAGGCGGGCGAAGGCCTCTTCTTCTCCCAGGACCGCTTCGCCCAGGTGGTTGATATTCATGGTCACGCCATCCCTTCGCCGCGCTTTCAGGTGGTCTTCCAGCAACTTTTTCTCACCAGGGATAACCGATCGGCTCGAATCGTCGCGCACCTTGCCGATGACCCGGGGGACGGACACATGGGGGAAATGACGTCCGATCCCCAAAAAGATCCGCATCAGCAGTTTGTCGCCCGCGGAAAAGAAGTCCGGCACCCCGTATTTCCCCATCAGGAAGTTGATCTGATCCGCCACC
>JAERRP010000908.1 GCA_016735415.1 Desulfobacterales bacterium
ATCGGGCTGGCCAGCGGGAACATTCTGCATGTGCTCATGATCAATTTTTTTGAAGCGTTTTTTTATTATTTCGGCAATCTCTATTTCGGCAACGCCCGGCACCGCCGACACTCGGAAAAATTTCACCGGGATATCTACGACGCCATCGCCAAACAGGATGCCGGGCAGGCCCGGGAGATCATGCACGCTGTTCTCCGGTATGCGGAACAGGCCCTATTTGTGGAAATCGAGAAAAGTCGCCAGGCACCTCCCACGCGGGGATGACAGATGAAGATCAAATGGATTGACGATATAGTTTGAACCTCCGGCATCACAGCTAAATTTACAGGAGCAGCCTGTCATGAGGCGCTATTCCGAAAATCAGGAAAACGGGACCTTCGATGTCGTCGTAATCGGCGGCGGCATCACCGGGGCGGCGATTGCCTATGAAGCCGCCACCCGGGGGTTGCGTGTGGCGCTCTTTGAAAAGGGCGATTTTTCCGAAGCGACATCGGCGGCCTCGTCCAAACTCATCCACGGCGGCTTGCGCTACCTGTCCAATATGGAATTCGGCCTGGTGCGCGAATCGTTGCGCGAACGCCGCACCATGGAGAATATCGCTCCCCATTTTGTCTATCCCCTTCCCATCCTGTTCCCACACTATCGGTCGTCCTTAAAAAGCAATAAATGGTTCATCAAAATCGGATTGACCCTGTACGACCTTCTGGCCTTTGACAGGGGCCGCACCTGGGAGCCCGCCAAGAAGATTCCGGGCCACCAGACCATCTCCGTCCGGGAAGCACTGGCCCGGCAGCCGGTTTTGAAAAGGAAGGGGCTCAGCGGGGCTTCGATCTTCTATGACTGTCTGAGCATCTCCCCCGAGCGGCTGGCCCTGGCCTTTATCCAATCGGCGGTTCACCACCGGGCCGAAGTCGCCAACTACGCCCGGGTGTCGGGTTTTCTTCTTGCGGAGACCGGAGCGAAAGTGCGAGGGGTCAAGGTTCACGACCTGATCCATCATCAAACCCATGAAGTGAAGGCCACGGTGACGATCAACTGCGCCGGGCCCTGGGCCGACAGCGTCCTGGCCCTGGCGCCGCGGAAAGGAAATGCGGACCGACGGCGCCGGTCCGAAGGCATCCACATCATCACCCGGCCCATCATCAACCCCGATACCGCCGTCAGCGCCGTGACACCGGACGGAAGACATTGCTTTTTGATCCCCTGGCGCGGCCACACCCTGATCGGCACCACGGACAAGGCTTATCATGGCCGCCCGGATGATTACCGGGTCACCCGGCAGAGTATCGAAGAACTGATTGCGGAGGTGAATGCCTCCTTTTCCGGTCTGGCCATTAAATACGAAGACGTGCGGCACTGCTATGGCGGCCTGCGCCCCCTGGTGGAAAGCCGGACGGCAGAAACCTACAACGCTTCACGCAAATACGAAATCCACGACCATCGCCTTGAAGGCCTGGCGGGCCTGTTGACGGTGGAAGGCGGCAAGTGGACCACGAGCCGGCATCTGGCCGAAAAGGTGATCGATGGCCTTGTGGAAACCACCACGCTTCCGGTCGGCCGTTCGATTTCGGCACGGCAATACCTCAGGGGCGGCGCCATTCGCGACATGAACGCCCATATCGCCAGGCTCAAGGCGCAGAACAGGGATTTCGACGACGACACCCTGGACTGCCTGGGACGGATCTACGGAACCACCTGCGAGGCGGTCCTGGATCTGGCCCGCGAGGACCACGCCCTGGCGGAGAAACTGAACGAGGAGGGGGAACTGCTGGCCCAGGCGGTCTATGCCGTGCGGCATGAAATGGCCCAGACCCTGATGGATATCGTCCTGCGGCGCACAGGCATCGCCACCCTGGGCAATCCCGGAGAAGACGTACTGCACCGCGTCGCCAGGGCCGTTGCCGGCGACCTCGGCTGGGACGACGCCCGGGTGCGGCAGGAAGTGGAAACGACAATGGCCTTTCTACAAATTCAGCTGGATTGAGGCGACTGATCGGAGAAAGCGGGAGAACACCCGGTCTGAGGTAAATCCCCCTTGGCAGAGCGGGAGATCTCAGAAGGCTCCCGGATCGATATGACCTCTCCGGGACCTATAATAGAAAAGGAGACTTGAATATGCGTCCGAAAGAAAAATTCCATCCCGACTGGAGTGAAACACCCCCCGGCCAGGGGACCTTTCGCGCCATCTTCAAATATGGTGACCCCGACCAGTTCAAGCATCCCAGCGATAAATGGTACGCCATGCTGAAAGAGAAATTCGGAATGAC
>JAERRP010000724.1 GCA_016735415.1 Desulfobacterales bacterium
GGAACGCCGTGTCGCCGGCCCACGGTGGCGATTTTTTCGATGTCGATGATATCGAGTTTGGGGTTGCCGATGGTTTCGACGAAAAAAGCCCGAGTGCGGTCCGTGATCGCCTTCTCCCAGGCATCGATATCATTCGGCGGCACATATTTGACCTGGATGCCCAGCTTGCCGAAGGGATGGGTGAACAGGCTGATGGTTCCGCCGTAGAGATCGGTGGAGGCCACGATGTCGTCACCGGCCCTGGCCAGGGTCAGGATGGCCAGGGTTTCGGCGGCCTGCCCCGAAGCGACCGCCAGGGCGCCCACCCCGTCTTCGAGGGCCGCGATGCGCTGCTCCAGCGCGTCGGTGGTGGGGTTCATGATGCGGGTGTAGATATTGCCGAACTGGCGCAGTCCGAAGAGATCCGCCGCATGCTGGGTGTCTTCGAACACATAGGACGACGTCTGGTAAATGGGTACGGCGCGGGACAGGGTCTGGCGGTCGGGTGAATGTCCGGCGTGGATGGTGCGGGTTCCGAATCCTTGCGCTTGATCGCTCATATATCGCCTCCGTCGAGATTAGCGGTCTGAATACAAAAACCTCTCGCACGGGAGAGGTTCGGTCCATTTGTCGAAGCACCTCATGTTCCCCATGACGGGCTGGATTTGGCACCTTTTGGTCAGGTTGCCGGCCATCTCCAAAACAGGGGGTAGCGGGCAGCGGCTGTCAACCGCTGGCGATCAGCCGGTCCGTATGGTTTGCGGCGCGGATCGCGGAATCCGCTGCTATTCCGCCTGAAGCTTGGCCTGCATGGCCTTGACCAGTTCCTGGTGCCGAAAATTATCCGGCTCCTCGTCCAGCGCCCGATGCCCCCACATCAGGGCATTGGCATAGTCTTTCATCAGGCGGTAGTTTTCGGCAATGGCGGACAGAAGATGCTGAACGGGCGCACGGCGGTGCGGGGCCGGGATGGCCAGGGCCTTGCGAAAATCGGTGATCGCACGGTCGTACTCCTGGCGAACGGTCAGACAACTGCCCCGGCCGATCAGGCTTTCTTCATCCCAGGGATCCAGGGCCAGGGCACGTGTATACATGGCCACGGCCGGATCCAGATCCCCCTCGACCTCATGGATTTTCCCCATGTAAAAATAGGCGTTGTCGCCGTCGTTGTGGCGATAGGCCGGATCCATTTCGATGACCCGGCGAAACGCGCGGACCGCACCCACACCGTCCGGCTTTTTGAAACAGCGGACCCCTTCTTCAAACCATTCCATCGTTGTCACGGGTTCTTTACGCTCGGCCATTTTTGTTTCCAGGGTTGCAGGGAGGGAAAAAGTGAACAGGGACCGATGCCACCCTATCGCACGTTAGCGGCCGGATTCAATCAATTTCTGCCCGACAGGGCCTTTTGGACGGCCTGTGCCAGTTTTTCAAACGTAATCGGTTTGTCGATATAGCCGTCCACCGCATCCCCGGCACCCTGGGCCTTGATTGCGGGCTGACTGTAACCGGAGCAGATCAGAACGGGGATGGCGGGATTTATTTTTTTTATCGCTTCCGCCAGACGATCCCCCTTCAGGCCGGGCATGGTGAGATCGGTGACCACCAGATCGTACCGGCCGGGGTCCTGCCGGACGTTTTCGAGGGCCTCGTGCGGGCTGGTCACACCGGTAACGCGGTAGCCCAGCTTTTCCAGCATCAAGCGGCCGAGTTCCACCAGGGAGCTTTCGTCGTCGACAAAGAGGACCTGCTCCGTCCCGCCGGCAATCGTGGCTTTAACAGGTTTTTCTTCTTTTAAAGCCTGAGCGGTTACGGGTAACAATATCTCAAAGGTTGTCCCCCGGCCCGGAACGCTGTCTACGCGGATCTTGCCGCCCATACTTTCCACGATGCCATGCACAACCGCCAGCCCCAATCCCGTGCCCTTGTCTTTATCCTTGGTGGTGAAATAGGGGTCGAAAATGCGCTCCCTGGTCTCGGCATCCATGCCGCAGCCCGTATCGCTGATGCTCAGCAGTAAATAGCGCCTGGATCGGGCCTGGCCTTTGATGTCTTCTGCCGGGATCGTATCTTCGAACGGCCGCAGACGGACACTGAGAACCCCGCCCTCCGGCTCCATGGCATGCAGGGCGTTGGTACAAAGATTCATGACAATCTGGTGAATCTGGGTGGGGTCGGCGATAACACGCAGCCGGTCCTGGCTGATTTGCTTATGGATGGCAATCGTGGCGGGCAGGGAGGCCCGGACCAGCTTCAAGGCCTCTTGGAGGATGGGGCTGATCGACATCGGCACTTTTTTTTGTCCGGACTGCCGGCTGAAGGTGAGGATCTGCCGGACCAGATCGGTAGCGCGTTCGGTCGCACCTTTGATCTGTTGCAGGTATTTGGCAATATCACCGTCGGCGGGGGATTTCATCAGGGCCAGTTCCGTGTAACCGCCTACGCCGGAAAGAATATTGTTGAAATCATGGGCGATGCCGCCGGCCAGGGTGCCGATGGCTTCCATTTTCTGGGCCTGCTGCAACGATTTTTCCAGATTCTTTTTTTCCGCTTCGGTTTTCTTCTGGCGGGTCAGATCATGGATGTGGGCAATGAAGTACAACGGGTTGCCCGAGACGTCCTTCAGGGCCGAAACACTTACCAGGGCCGAGAGTACCTGGCCGTTTTTGTTCAAATAGCGGTTTTCGAACGACACCGAACGGGTTGCGCCGGATAGAAGCGACTGAGCCGCCTGACGCCCCGTGTCCTGGTCTTCAGGAAAGGTTACCTGCTCTATGGTCATCTGTTTCAATTCGTCTCCGCTGTAGTCCAGCATTTGCCGCAGGTACCGGTTCGTTTGGAAAAAACGCCCCTCCAGGCTGACCAGGGCGAGACCCGAAGCGGCATGGTCGAAGGCCTGTCGGAAACGGGCTCCGCTTTCCTGGAGCCGTTGAAACGAAATGCGGTTGAAAACGCGGGTGGCCGTCTGCGTCGCGACCGCGGAAAGCAGCGCCCGTGTGGAATCATGGATCGCTGCCGCCGCTTGTTGATCGCCAAGGGCGATAATCCCCAGGTATTGTTCTTCATACACAAGGGGCGCGCAGATCATCGATCGGGCCTTGACGTATTCGGCAAGGGGGCGCAGTTCCGTCGCCAGTTCATCGGATGGCAGAACGCTGCACACGACGCTCTGGTCAAAAACGGGGATACGACGGGCCAGCGCCAGAAGGCGATGGTCGGCGGGCAGATGGACGGTCCCTGATGGATCGGCGCCGGCATTCAAACCGTAT
>JAERRP010000771.1 GCA_016735415.1 Desulfobacterales bacterium
ACTCGATCCGAACAACGAGATTGTACCCTCGACGTACGCTATGCATGCCAAGGCTGCCGGCCTCGACATCATCACTTGGACCCTGGAGCGCTCCGGTCTCCTAAAAAACGGCGGCGGCTGGTACTACCAGACAGGGACCGATGTGATCAACAACGATGGCGACGCGTATGTCGTGCTCGACGTTCTCGCCCAGGACGTGGGCATCCTGGGCATCTTCTCGGACTGGCCCGCCACGGTGACCTACTACGACAACTGCAGGAGACGTAAATAATCATTGCTGGGGCCGGGGCAGCCAGGTTGAGATGAAACGCCTGCCTGCCTCATAACGGTAGAGATAAGAACTATCCTTGTATAAATGGCATAGAATTAGCGAGCGATACAAATAATATTGGTCATTATTCCCGCAAGACCACAGCGTTGTTCAAGGTTTTCAACATCGGCGCGTTTGTCGTATTCGGCTATGACCATATGCGCCTGGCGTTGTAAGTCCGTACAAAAGATACGGTATTTGTAGCGGTCTCTTGGCCGCCGATGGTCTCTCCCTTGCAAAACTTTCCCAACAGATATTCGCGGGTCTGTTCAAATGAAACACAAAACAGGCCGATACCCTTTTTTACCGCAATGTGTTGTTTGTGACCCTTTCGAGCACCCTGTTGATGCCCGAAAACGGTTTCGACCGTCGTATCGATGTCCAGGCAGACGCGATAGTAGGATTAATCGCACACATTCCAGCCCCGCCGGCCCAGTTGGGCCATCAATTGAAGCAGCGGCCGGGCCTGGTTGATGCCCATGCTGTTGACATAACGCCAGAAGGCTGGCCGCGGAAAGCTGAGACAGACTGAAAAATCCGCACAGCGTCGCATCGAGGCGCAGGTAAGTGAAATGCCAAATGCGATTGAACCCTATAAACAGTAGCATCAGCAGGCCGACCACCATTGAGTAATGACCCCGCTTGGGTTGGCGGGTTGGTGCTCTGTATGTGAAGTCAAACATTTGCTTAAAATCGACCAGATCCAAAATTTTGATCTTTTGATCAGCGCCCAAAGGCCACCAAATGGGCTCAACTGTTCGCTGCATGTATCATAAGCCGTTGAAGCATTGATTTTCTTGGGCCTGGCGCCATTTGCCCTGCGCCCTTTAGTATTACAGTTCTTCCTGAAATCTGATTTCTTGGATTTTACCATCTGGGGACCTCCTGCTTTTATGGGTTGATCTTCTCAATCCCCACTATAGCAGTGGTTCCCAGATGGTTTCTACTCTCTGTCAGATTTTAGATGCAAGATTCAAGTTATTGCTTTGAACCTTTTGATGACCGGCATGGACCGGGCGGCATTGTCATCCCGGTGCTGGGATCAGTCATGGCAACCTACCTGGTATTACTGCTTCCGGCATAAAGGAGATCTTCTATATATGACAGACAAACAGTGGCAGTGCTGGTAAACCTTGTAACGTATCGATCCATATAATTTGACATTAAACCCGGCACAAAAGGATAACATATGCAGGCGAACCCTTTGCAAACCATTATGAACCCAAAATCCATTGTCTATCTGGGGGGGTCCAACTCCCTCCTAACAATGGGCACGGCTCAGCTTATTAATATTGTAAAAGGTGGATACAAGGGAAAAATTTATCCCATTCACAGAAAAGAAAAAACAGTCCTGAGCCTCAAGGCCTATCCTGATATCATATCAATTGATAAACCAGCAGACCTTGCAATAATAGTAATACCCGGAAAAGCCATTCCAGGCGTCCTTGAGGAATGCGGGAAGGCTGGAATCCGGCATGCTATTATCATAACGGCGGGCTACGGGGGAATCGGTCAAAAAGGAAAACGGTTACAGCAAGAGCTGGTAGCTGTCGCCCAAAAATATGACATTCGATTTCTTGGCCCTAACTGCATTGGAATTGTCAACGGTCCGATCGGACTGAATACCACATGGTTTCCCAGCAAGTATCGGGCCGGACATGTGGGGATCATCTCCCAAAGCGGCAGCTATGTTACCCAGACACTGGGCTACTTTAAAAAACTTGGCCTGGGTATCAGCCAGGCCATCAGCGTTGGCAACCAGGCTGACATCGATATGATCGATTGTCTCGAATATCTTGGGCAAGATGACCAAACCCGGTCCATTGCACTGTATATCGAAGGCATTACGAGACCGAATGCCTTTTTGAAGATCGCAAGAGAAATCACGTCAAGAAAACCGATCGTCGCTGTTTATGTCGGTGGAACAGAACCCGGTGCCCGTGCCTGCGCCTCCCATACCGGCTCCATGGGCGGATCAGATAGGCTTTACAGCGGATTATTTCGCCAGGCCGGTATTATCCGGGCAGGCAATGTTACCGACCTTTTCGACTGGAGCCTTGCCCTGGCCCAGCAACCGCTTCCCAAAAGAAAAAAATTTGCGGTTTTGACAAATTCTGGAGGGCCGGGCAGTTCCATGGCCGATGAAGCCGATCATAACGGTTTGGAGGTTCCGCTGTTTACTCCGGAAATTCAGGACAACATCAGAGCCATAACCCCCTTGGCCACGGCCAGCGGTAATCCGGTAGACATTACGATGAATTACGATCTGGAACTGATATACAAAAAATTACCTGAAATGATTTTGAATATTGAGAACATAGACGGCCTGCTC
>JAERRP010000081.1 GCA_016735415.1 Desulfobacterales bacterium
GCTTTGGAGTGTTTAGTAAGGGATATCAAGTGTTACGCCGCCGGCGGCGGATCAGGAAGGGGCTGCAACCATAGGCCGGTGCCGGGGCCTTCAGGCCCACGGCCGGCCGGCCGGCAAAGTGATGAAAAAAACGATGGGGCCACCGCCGACCGGTAAAGACGATTTCCTGGCACCGTCCTGGCGGGCGGCGTTTGCAGCCCGCGGGCTTGCGGATTTTGAACGCCTCTGGCGGCTGGACCTGCCGCCCCTTGACGCCGCCAACACGGAGCGCGGCGGCGTGAGTACGGTGAGCATTCTGGTGCCGGGGACGCATACCCGCGAAGCCTCCCGACTGGTCGTCAAGCGGCAGCGCAACCATCAGAGTCATACCTGGCGCCATCCCCTGCGGGGGATACCGACAACCCAAAAAGAATTTATCAATATCCGGCGTTTCGCTCGTTGCGGGCTGGCCCCGGTCGCGCCCGTCTTTTTTGCCAAACGCCGGGATGATCGCGGCATCCGCGCCATTCTGATCACCGAGTTTCTGGAAGGCTACCGGTCTTTCGACACCCTGCTGGAGCAGTGGGCCACCGGCTCGAGCGGCTCGTCCGGATCAAAGGACGCGATCCTGCGGCAGGCGGCCGATCTGGTATCCCGTCTGCATCGGGCGGGCTTCCGGCATAACTGCCTCTATCCCAAACATCTTTTCGTCGATATTCACCGTCCATCCCCGGATGTCAGGTTGATCGATCTGGAGAAAGCCGGACGGGCCGTGTTTGCGCACCGGCGGATGACGCGGGATCTGGGGGCGTTTTTCCGGCGTTCCGCTTTCTGGTCGTCATCGGATCAGAGGCGCTTTCTGGTTTATTACCACGGCGCCGCGTACATGACCCCCAGGGTCGAACGTGCCTGGCGACGAATCCGGCGTGCCATGGCGCGGAAACGCGGCCCCGGGGCCGCACCCCGGTCGGCAGCGGAATCCTGAGGGCCTATTTTCTGATCCGGCGCCGCGGCGGTGATCAGCGCCTCCCGCCGCTGGCGGACAAAACGGGGTGCCGGGTTTAAAAGGCTGTAAAATACCGTGTAAAGGCCTGGCGGAAGCGATCCTGGTTCCGCCGGTTCATCCGGCTGGCGGCCAGATAGGATTCAATCACATGGACTTGCACGGGTGCCAGCCGGGCGACATCTTCGCGCGCGCGAAAAAAATGGCGCAGGTTCCTGATCCGCAGTCCGGTCCGCAGCCGGTTGCGTTTAACGCGTATATCCGCCAGATCGATCAGTCCCAGGTCATTGTCGGGGGTGATGATGATGTTCCCGAAATGGATCGAGCGGAAATAAATACCGTTGCGGTGCAGGTGGTGAAGGCAGCGGCCCAGCGCCCGGGCCAGCGAGGGGGCCGGGGCTGATTTGATGAGTTGATCGCGCAGGGTCGTTCCGGGCAGGGGGCGGTAGTGAACGGCGGTTCTGCGGATGGCGTTGATGGCGTAGACCGCCTGTACATCGACCGTCGGAATGCCCAACCGGGCAATTACCGCGGCATGCCGCCGGAACCGCAGGGCATAGGGGGAAAACAGGGCCGAGCTGAATCTTCGCTTCAGACGGAAGAGTTTCAGGATGGTGCCATCCTGCAGGCACAGGACTTTCGGACTGATATCACCCGCGATCGTTTCGCTGGCCAGAAGGCGGGCCCTGCGGGTGAGTGCCAGGTAGTCGTCGTGTGAGAGATTTTGCATTTGGAGGAGGCCCAAGGGCAAAATGCCTGTGTGGCGCGATTGGATTTTTAATTTAGGCCAAAAGGGTATTCGCTGGCGCAATTTAACTCCCCTGGGTTGAAACCCTGATTCAATCCGTTCCGGTGATGCCGGGATCATTCAGCATCTGTCGCAGGTCGTGGAAGATGTTCGGATGGCGATGCCAGTTCTGCAGCAGCCGACGGCAGTCTTTCCGGAAATGGCGTTTAAAGGATCGCACGCTGCGACAGACCCTCAACCCATCCAGGTCCACCAGGGCGATGGCCCGGCCGTCAAAGATGAGATTCGTGGCTTTCTTATCCCCGTGGCTGATCTGCGCGCCGGCCAGGCGCCGCAAAAGGACAGATAGGGATTCGAGTGCTTCGGTGCGGGGATCTTGTGCTTCCCAGTCCGTCTTCCAGTAATCGGCCAGGCGGGATCCCGGCTGATGGGCACAGATCAGAAACGCCCGGGAACGCAACGGCCCCCAGCGCTCTTCGATCAGGGCCAGCGGTCGGGCGGTTGGGATGCCGATCAGCCGGAGCATGTGAGCGCTGCGCCACGCGAGCATACCGCGACTGGGACGCAGACAGCGTCGCAGGCGATGCCGGAAATTTTTTATATTATAGCGTTTGACGACCAGCACCCGGCCCTGGAAGGTGATTTGGGCGACAGTGGCGCTGTTGCCGGTTTTGATCAGATCGCCTTTTTCCATATAGCGGTCCGGGTCGCTCAACAGCGGTAATATTTCCGCTGAATACCAGTTGCGGTCGCAGGCGGTATAGCGCCGCCAAACCTGCCGGACGGTGACGGCCGTGCAGGGGCGAGCAACCTTGGCGGCGAAGTGGCGCATCCGTTTGTAGCGGCAGTGGCGCATCATCCGTTCCAGGCGCTGACGGCGCCGCGGGCCGTCCGTCCAACCGCGCTGGCGGCAATAGGTTTCCAGAGCCGTTCCGACCAGGCGATCGCTATCCGGATCGAATTGCACCAGGAAGAGTGCCAGATTGGCAAGACATTGGCGCTCGGCGCCAAAGGGGCCCGGCCCCAACGTGCGGACATCGTCGCCGTCGACCAGATAGATCGCTGAACCGGCCACCAGGAAATTGCCGGGATGGATATCCCGCTGGCGCCATCCGCCGGCATGCAGCTGCGCGAGCAGTTCGATGCAGCGGTTCAGGTGCGCTCCCCGCTGCGTTTTATTCAGTCCCGCCCAGCGATCCGCCAGGCTGCCCGCGTCCGGGATGGCGGTCAACAGCAGCAGCGGGGTCTGGCCATCGTCCAGGGTCCCCCGGAACAAAACCTCCGGCGTGGGGAGCTGAACGGCTTTCAAGGCGGTCAACCCATTTATTTCGCGTTGCAGATGGCGACGGGCCTGTCGCGGATCGAGGAAGATTTTGGCGATGACGGCCTGACCGTGCCGCCGGGACGCCCGGCAGACCAGGCGTTTGCCGGGAAGATGCCGCAGAATGGCGGTGCAGACCAGTAAGTTGTCGGGACCCGCGCCGGACAGGCGCAGGCTGAAAGGGGGCGCCAGTCCGCGTCCGCGCAGGGTCGCGATGTCGATCAGCGCTTTTTCCGCGCTGGCGGTATCCTGCCATGGGTATGATTCAGTCGCGGCCATAAAAGAAGCAAAGTATCCGCTGGATGCGTTTTTTATCGTCGGCGGTTAAACGGCGGCGCTGGACGTAATCCAGATAAAACCGCAGCCGTTGAGTTCGTGACAGTTGGCGTTTGGCGACTTTGTCCAGACAGGCGAGGTCTTTGATAAAGCCGCGCGGTGCCAGCAGCCGGCCGCGATGGCAACCGGCCGGACAGTCGATTAAAAAAATCCGGGGCGACCCGCTCAGGTTGACCAGGATGTTGCGCCATTTGAGGTCCACATGGACGAAACCCGCCCGGTGCAGCCGGCGCGTGTGGGTCGCTATCTGTCGGCTGACAACGTTTACCCACCGCCGATCCCTGAGCAGTGGATGGTTTTCGTTTTGCAGGGAGGCCAGATCGCGGGTATCGGGGATTTCCCGGGTGATCAGGGCGGCCCGTTTGAAGAGTCCCAACCGGGTTTCCTGGCCGAAAGCCGTCAAAACGGCCGCCGGTATACCGAGATGGTGGAAATATTTCAGGTTTTCCCATTCAGCCCTTGCCCGGCTGCGGCCGATCCAGCGCCGCAGGTGTTTGCCCCCGGCGTAATAGAGTTTGACGTAGAAAGCCTCGGGCCCGATTTCGACACGTTTGACCCGGCTGATAGGGCTGGCCGTGATCAGCTCTCCCCGGCAGGCAAAGGCCGTCTCCAGGGAGTGAAACACCTTTCCGGCGGATGTTTGGGCATAAGGGGCCGTGATATGCCACCAGCTTGCCATGGTTGTATCCCTTAAATCCGATTGGAACAACAGCGCCGCGGGCGGTGGTATCCGCGAAACAATGTCGGTACGCCTTCCCCGTGTCGGTCCCTATCGAAAAAAATCCGGGTTTTTACGTTCGAATTCCCGGTAGCCGGCCTGTCCCCGACGGACCACCCGCTGCCAGAACCGTTTCCGGGTTAGCAGCGCATCGCGCCAGGGGCGGTTGCAATAGGTCTGGACGAACCGCAAATGATCGCGGGTGGTCAGGCCGATGTCAAGACTCGAGAAATAGAGCCCGGCGATGTCCTTGATGCGCCAGCGCGTCTTCAGGTGCGCGCTCTGTTCGGCGCGATGCAGATCGATCAGAAAAAGCCGCGGGGTGCTGTCGCCGGACGGTGAAACCGACCGGTCGAGATCGAGCAGGAAATGGCAGATGTAGAAATCGCGGTGATTGATACCGTTTTCATGCAGTCTGCGGGCGATGCCGGCCACGCGGCGGATTAAGGCCCGCTTAAGGCCTGGCGGCGGCGGTGTTTTTTTCCAATCCCGGCAGTAGGCCTCCAGGCTGATGGTGGGCGCGAGCTCTTCCGTGATGATGAACGACTGGCGTCGGGCCGGATTCCAGCCGCGCCGGCCATAGCCCATAATGCGCATGGTGGGCACCCCCAGCCGGTGCAGGCACCGGATGACGCGCCATTCATTTTCGGCGCTTAAAACCGGCTTGCGGCATTTCAGAAGACAAGCCCCCAGTTTCTTCCAGCCCAGGCCTTGAAAAACTTTGGCGAAATAGCCTCGGCCGTCGAGCTCGAACCGGAAGGTGCGCCGCCCATCCCTGTCCCGGTAGACCTGACCTTCAAGATCGGCCAGAAGCGCATAAATGTCTCCACTGCGCCAGGTCGGCGGCAGATCGTCGGAAAGCATCAGCATATGGCCACCTGCTCGATGATGTCCGCCGCCTTGGAATGCATGCTGAAGACGTCTCGACGCGCAATATAGTCCCGGCCGTTGCGACGCCAGTCTTCACGCTGCGGTGATTGCAGCATGTCCGCCAGCATGCGGTTGAGCGCATTCTGGTGGAACGGGGAGGGCACCAGCCATCCGGCCCGGGCCTCAGCGATGTAGTGGCTGTAGCCGCAGACATCGGTGGCCAGCACCGGCAGTCCGGCGGCCATGGCTTCGATCAGGACGAGGCCGGTCGTTTCCCGGTAAGCGGGGTGCATGAGCAGATCGGCGCTGAACAGAAAGCGGGGAATATCGTCGCGCCCGTGGAAAAATATGATCTGGGAGAGGATATTCAGTCGGCGCGCCAGACGGCGAAAGGGGCGAAAATTGTCATGGCCGATAATGACCAGAACCGTCCGACGTCGCAGTTCGGGCGGCAGGGCCGCAATCGCTTTCATGGCCCGGTCCGCACCTTTGGTGCGAAAGCCGGAGCCCACCATCAGAACGACATAATCGCGATCGCTGATTTTCAGTTCCCGGCGCAGCAGGCGGCGGATGGCGCCCGGATCGGAAGGCGCCTGCCGGGGAGGGGCGTCAGGCGGCAGGTCGAAACATAAGCGCTGTTTCCGGGGGTCGTTACT
>JAERRP010000493.1 GCA_016735415.1 Desulfobacterales bacterium
CATACTTTGCGCTCAATAATCGTCATACAGTTGCTGGATCTCCGCCAGGCTTCGCTCTTTCAGCAGCGCCAGCATGAGCAGGATCCGGGCCTTGGCGGGGTTGAGTTCGTCCGAGGCGATAAACTGCAGGCGGTCGTCATCGACTTCCACATTTCTTCCTACTTTGCCGGTGGGCACCCGCGAACTGCGGACGATGAATACGCCCCCGGCGGCCGCACGGGCCGCGCGTTCAAGTGTGGCCGCATTCATATTGCCGTTGCCGTCGCCGGCGATCACGATCCCCCGGGCTCCCCGGGCCACCGAGCAGTCGATCAGGTCGGCCGGCATATCCGCGCAGGCGTACAGAATGTCGACGCGGGGCAGGGCCGTGACGCCCTCGACCGAAAACGCACTGCGATAGGTGTGCCTGCGAAAGGGGCGTCGAAAATACTGGGCCTGGCCGTAGATCACCGTACCGATCAGGCCGTTGATGGGCGAAAGGAAGGTTTCCACCGAAGTGGTGTTGGTTTTGGTCAGCGAATGGGCGCCGTGAATCCGGTCGTTCATTACCACGAGAACACCGCGTCCGGCCGCGCCGGGATCGGCCGCCACGGCCACGGCATTGTAAAGGTTCAAGGGGCCGTCGGCACTCACCGCCGTGGACGGTCGCATGGCGCCGGTCACGACAACGGGTTTTTTGCTTTTGATCGTCAGGTTCAGAAAGTGGGCCGTTTCCTCCATGGTGTCCGTACCGTGGGTCACGACCACGCCATCGGCCTCGCCTTCAGCCAGAAGCGCATTGATCCGGTTGGCCAGCGTGATCATGATCGCAAAGGTCATATCCTGGGATCCGACATTGGCCAGCTGCGCCCCCCGGACATCGGCGATCGCGGTAATGCCCGGTACGGCGGCGATCATGGCCTCGATGCTCACCTGGCCGGAGGTATAGCCGGCCTGGGTCCCGGTTTCCGCCGCGCCGGCGATCGTGCCGCCGGTGGCCAGAATCATGACACGGGGTTTTCTATCTTGCGGACGTTTTTTCTCTTTTGTCGGCATTGCTTAAATCCTGGAACCGGTGGGTTTGAACACTTCGCTCATCATTGGGGTCAGTCCGCGACAACGGCACTTGGCGCCGGTCCGCTTTCTATGGCCTCATCGCCCAGAATGCGATTGACGATGACCGCGCAGGACGCATCTCCCAGGACATTGGTGGAGGTGCGCATCATGTCGAACAGGCGGTCGATGCCGAATATCAGCGGCAGCCCCGCCAGGGGGATACCGGCCGCCACCAGCACGGCCACCACCAGCAGGGCCGGACCCGGCACGCCCGCAGTACCGATGGCCCCCAGCACGGAGGTCATCACGATGGCGATATACTGGGGCATCCCCAGTTCGACGCCGAACATCTGCGCAAAAAACACGGCCGTCAGGGCATACAGCATGGCATTGCCGTTCATGTTGATGGTGGCCCCCAGCGGCAGGACGAATGAAGCCACTTCCGGTTTTACGCCCAGGGCTTCACAGTCCTTCTTGTTGATGGGCAGGGTCGCCATCGACGAGGCGCTGGCAAAGGCCAGGATCTGGGTTTCTTTCATCCCGCTCAGAAACTTGAGCGGATTGATGCCGCCGAAAAGCATGGCCAGCGCCGGAATTATCCCGAAATGGATCAGGGCCAGGGTGCCGCTGAAAACGGCAAACAGGGCCAGTACCAGCACCATGATGTCCAGCCCGAACTGGGCGATGGCATTGACCATCAGGCCGAAGACCCCGATCGGTGCAATCACCAGGATCTTCCGGATCATCCAGATCAAACCCTCGTTGATGGTATCCAGCAGGACCAGGAGGGGTTTCTGCTTCTCCCGGGGCATCACCGAAACCGCGATGCCGAAGAACAGAGCGAAGAACAATATCTGCAGGATGTTGCCGTCCACCAGTGAGGCGATCGGGTTTTCGGGGATAATGCCCATGACGGTCTCCCAGAACCCCGCGATCTTGGCATTATCGGCATATTTGGACGCATCGGTCATCAAGGCTTCGGGAACCTTGACACCCAGCCCCGGTTTGAACAGCGTTCCCGCCAGCAGTCCCAGGATCACGGAGACGGCCGATGTCCCAAGATAATAGGTGATTGTGATGATGCCGACCTTGCCGGCCGATTTGGTCTTCCCCAGGGCGGCCGCCCCGGATACAATACTGAAGAAAATGAGCGGAATGATGACCATCTTGATCAACAGGATAAAAATGTCTCCCAGGGGGGCGAAGACCGCGCCTTTTTCTCCCAGGAAGAACCCGGCCACGATCCCCACTATCATGGCAATTAAAATCAGGGTGCTGCTGCTGACCTTTTTCATTGGCAATCTCCTTTAACGTGGCGGAAAGCGAATGATCTTTTTTTATCTGGGCCGTCGGCTGTTTTTACCGATCGGTGGATAATTCATGCCGCGCTTAAATTGGAAAGCGCTCTGACCCTTCCATGATCTGTCTCCCCTCCGAAAATTCTGGCAGCGCCGGGGCGGCCACCGCCGTAACGGTTATCAGCATGCGACGCAGCACACGGCCAATCCCCCCTTGGCGGTCTCCTTGTATTTGGTAGACATGTCCTGACCGGTTTCCATCATGGCTTCAACCACCTCGTCGAAGGTGACCTTCTGCCGGGCCGGGTCCCCGGCTTCGGCCAGGATGAAGGCATTCATGGCATGCACGGCCCCCACGGCATTGCGTTCGATGCAGGGGATCTGAACGTAGCCGCCCACAGGATCACACGTCATGCCGAGTTGATGCTCGAGCGCGATTTCAGCCGCGTTTTCCACCCGTTTCATGGGCAGGCCCCGGGCATAGGCAATGAAGGCCGCCGCCATGGACGAGGCCACCCCGATTTCGCCCTGGCAGCCGACTTCGGCCCCGGCAATGCTGGCATTGTGTTTGGCAATGAAGGCGATGGCCGCGGCGGCCAGCATGCCGTCGCGAAACTGATCCACGCTGAAATCAAAATTCTTTTTCATCAGATAAAGCACCCCGGGCAGCACCCCCGCCGATCCGGATGTGGGTGCCGTTACGACTTTGCGGCCAGCTGCATTTTCTTCCGAGGCCGCATGGGCATAGGCATTCAGAAGTGCCAGGAAACGGCCGGTTTCATGCTTCATCCGGCCGGAATTCTTGAACAGCACCGGGGCTTTGCGCATCAGCCCGATCGGCCCGGGCAGGAGCTCGTCGGTCACCAGCCCCTTCTCCACCGCCCGGCACATGGCGGCCACCAGTTCGTCGATCCCGGACAGGATGGCCTCCCGCGACCGGCCGGTCAGGGCCTCTTCGTTTTGAAGCATGATGTCGCGCAGGGACAGGTCCGACTTGCGCAGGAATTTGCGCAGCCCGTTCATGTTGCTGTAGCGAAACGGCGGCTCGGGGCGTTCCGGCGCGTCTTCCCCTTTACACTGAATAAACCCGCCGCCGATGGAATAATACTCCCGTTCGAGCAGAACCTTTTCCGCCCGGGTGAGCTTGAATCGAAGGGTGTTCTGATAATGCAGAAACGGATCGGCCCCCTCGAAATGAATATTCCCGGCCGTGAAAGCAATCGTGCCCTTTTCGAAGGGCAGGTCATAGACCATCTCGGAATCATCCAGCAGCGCCAGCAACTGGTCGCAGTCGCAGCCTTCCGGCGTCCAGCCCAGCAGGCCGCCCAGAACGGCCTTGTGGGTGCCGTGCCCCTCGCCGGTCAGGCTCAGGGACCCGTAAAGATAAACATCGACGGCCGCCGACGTCAGATCTTCTGTGCCGGCCAGCGTCCGGATGGCGTCCCGGAAGCCCAGGGCGGCTTTCATGGGACCGATGGTGTGGGAACTCGATGGCCCCGGGCCGATTTTAAAGATATCGAAAATCGAGGTCGCAATGTAATCCTTCACGGTCGTCACCTAAGCGCTATGGGTATCAGAAGAACCGACGCGTATCTTCGGCCGGTCGGGCATTGACGGGGTTTTAAAATCCCTTCTAATCAAAAACCGGCTTATCCGGCGTCAGGGCCTTTCTTCTTTTATCGATCATGGCCTTTTTACGCTGGATAAAGCGGTTCTTCAGAAGCTTGGCCCGGGTCAGTTTTTCC
>JAERRP010000590.1 GCA_016735415.1 Desulfobacterales bacterium
CATACGCAGCAGGCGAACCAGGAGTTGCCGGCCGGCGGTCGGCCAGTCAGACGCTTTAAGGCCATAGGCCCCGGCCACCAGCATCGCGGCCGACAGCATCAGCGACAGGAAGAGGGCCCGAAAAGGTGGTTTAGTCTTCTTGCGGGCCATAGGGATCGGACTTGCGGGCGATGATCAGGGTCCAGTAATCGGGCGATCGGGTTTCGAGTGTTTTGACATCGTCGACGATTTCCTGCTCCGGCAGCGAGCAGCGCACGACGGCGGCACTGTGCGCCAGCATATCGGCTTCTTGCAGAGCCGTGCGGATCCCGTTGACATTGCGGTAGGCCTTCATGAAAACCACGGTATCCGGCGGGGCGCTCTGCATTGACAGACGGCGGCCGCCTTTGGCGCCGGACAGCACCAGCAGCGACTGTTCGCCCTCCACCAGGGGCATGTTCATCGCTGCGGCCGCGGCCTGATAAGATGTGATTCCCGGAACGGTTGCCACCGGAACGTCGGGAAACAGGCGCCGCATGTATTTCAGAATGTAGCCGAAGGTTGAAAAGGTCAGCGGGTCGCCCAGGGTCAGAAAGGCCACCGGCCGGCCCTCGGCGGTGGCGGCGGCAATTGTGCGGGCGTTGGCTTCCCAGGCCTGGCGGGTCTCGTGCCGATCCCGGGTCATGGGGAAGGCCAGGGCGCGGATGACCGTTTGGTCCGGAATGTGCGCCCGGGCGATGTTGACCGCCAGGCTGTAGTCGTTTTTGGTCGAAGCGGCCGTGAAAACGACGTCGACCTTTGCAAGAACGTTAACGGCCTTCAGGGTCAGGAGTTCCGGGTCGCCGGGGCCCACACCGATACCGTACAAGATTCCGGGTTTGGTTGTCATGTTTTAATTCCTTCTCTAATTATCAGCGGCGGCCGGCAGAAAGCCTGCCCGCTCGAGGATGCGTTGCCCCCGGGTTTCAAACAACGCGGGGTAGAGGCAGCGGCCGATCTGGTCGATACCCACCAGCAGTCGCCGGGTGGGCCGTGCCACCAGGGCTTCGTCCACAATACAGATCCGGCCGTTTTGCACGGCCTTGATGACCGCAAACCCCGGCTCGGACGTAATCAGGGCGATCGTGGGCTGGTTCATGGCGCCACGCTGGGCCAGGTAAACATCGATTTCCGCTGCCCGGCTTAAAATGCGTTCCTTGCCGTAGAAGGCGATATTGGTGTTGCGCACCCGTTCCGCATCGGCGGCCACATTGATGCCGCCCGCCGCTTCAAGGGCAAAAATGGGCATGGCGCCCGGTGTAAATGTTTTCATCCGTTTATGGATGGCCTCGAAGTAAACCCGCTGACGCGGGTGGATGCCCTTCGTCAAATTTTGAAAGGCCCTGAGCGCCTGTTGAAAAGCCGCGATCTGGGCGGCGGCCTGAACTTCCCGGCCGGTCAGAAGACCGAGCACGCGCCAGTAGTCGTACATATCGTTGGCGGCGGCCGGCTGCAGCGAAATGACCGTGATACCATTTTTTTCCAGACCTTTGATCAACGGCGCGTAGCCGCGGTCGATCATGGGACGGATCAATACAAGATCCGGGGTCGCCGCCAGGAAGCGTTCCAGTCCGTCATGGTAGGAAAACACTGTCTTGCGCCGGACCGCGGGCGGATAGGTATCGTGACGGGTGACACCGATCACGGCCGCATCCGCGCCCAAGGCGAACAGGTTTTCCGTGTGGGCCCCGTACAGGGAGATGATCCGCTGAAACGGTTGGGCCAACCGAACGACCCGGCCGGCCCGGTCCGTAATTTGAGGCCGGGATCTGTTCGCCGCCGCGTTATCCACCCCGGCCATCGCAGCGCACCCGACCAGGAAAAGCGTTGTCCACAGGCGCCGCTTCATCGTCTGAAATCCACCTGGGGCAGACCATATTCGGCATGTGGCCGGATGTGGCCGTCCACCCCGTAAATCGATTGCAGGGTTTCCGCCCGCATCACTTCCACGGTCGGCCCTTGAACGGCGATGCGACCGTCCTGGAAAAAAAGGAGATCATCACAGTACATGGCTGCCAGATTGATGTCCTGAAAAACGGCAATGACGGTCTGCTGCCGGTTCCGGACGCGATCCCGGACCCGGTTGAGCAGGTTCAGGGTGTGCCGGATGTCGAGATTGGACGTGGCCTCATCGAGCATGAGCACGCCGGTGTTCTGCGCCAGGGCGCGGGCGAAGATGACGCGCTGGCGTTCCCCGCCGCTCAAGGTGGTCACCGGTTGATGGGCGAATCGGACGATATCCGTGGCCTCCATGGCGTTCTGGACCCGGCGCCGGTCTTCGGGGCCGGGGTGCGCGAAGCGCTTCAGATGCGGGTAGCGCCCCATCATGACCACCTCCTGCACCACAAAAGGGAAATTGACATAATAATTCTGGGGCACCAGGGCGATTTCCCGTGCCAGTTGCCGGCGATGCCAGGTGCCCAGCGGCTGTCCCTTGAAGATGATCTGACCGCTGATCGGCCGCTGCAGGCCGGCCATCAGATCCAGCAGGGTGGTTTTCCCACAACCGTTGGGGCCCAGCAGACCGTAAAAACGTCCGGCGCCCAGCTCAAGCGACAGTCCTTCCAGGACCCGGCCCTGGGAATAACCGAAATTAAGATCGGTGATGTCGAACAGCGGCGGGGTTGCCTTCAAAATGCCTGCTCCCTCTGGCGCTTGCGGAAAATGTAGCAGAAGAAAGGGCCTCCCACGAGCGCCGTCAGAACACCGATTGGAATTTCCTGGGGTAGTACGGCCCGGGTCAGGGTGTCGGCCGCCAGCAGCAGCAGGGCACCGGCCAGCATGGAAACCGGCAGCAGGCGGCGATTGTCCGGTCCCACCAGCATGCGCATGAGATGCGGTATCAGCAGCCCGATAAATCCGATAATGCCGGATACCGCCACGCACACGGATGCCACCAGCGAAACCGTTATCAGCAGGAGCAACGTGACCCGCTGGAAATCGACCCCCAGAGAGGCCGCCGGCCTGGCCCCCAGGGCCAGCAGGTTCAAATCGTGGGCGAAATAGGTACAGACCACCGCCCCCAGGCCGACGGCCGCCGCCATCAGACCGACATCGGCCCAGGTTCGGGCGGCGAAACTGCCCATGAGCCAGAAAATGATCACGCTGACCTGCTCGTCGGCGACATATTTGATGAGACTGATCCCGGCGGAGAGAATCGCGGCCACGATGATCCCGGACAGAATAAGATTGGTGGAGGACAGGCCGCTGCCGTCGGCCGAGAGGTAGATCACGAGGAACAGGGTTGCCACCGCGCCGGCAAAGGCGAACAGTGGGACGGAAAAAGTTCCGAGCAGGCTGATGTTGATCAGCAGGGCCACGGCCGCCCCGAAAGCGGCCCCGGCCGAAACCCCCAGGGTATAGGGGTCGGCCAGCGGGTTGAGCAGGATGCCCTGGAAGACGACCCCGGCCATGGCCAGACCGGCCCCCACCAGTGCGGAAGTCAGGATGCGGGGCAGGCGCACCTCCATGACCACCACCGTCCAGACCGGGTCGTAGGGCGCGAGCCATCCGGGCTGATCGAACAGGCGGGCCGCCATGATCTGGATGACGGCCGGGAAGGGCAGGCGGATATAACCCAGAGAGGCCGCGGCCACGACCGAGGCCGCCAGCAGAAGCAGCAGGCCTGCAAACGTCCAGCGCGTCAAAGGTTGCGCAAGGGGGCTGACGGTTGGCGGGCGATCATTCCTGCCAGCCTCCGTGGCCTCCCTGGCAGCGGATGTTTCCGTCGGGGTCATGGCATATCGAACCGGACCAGCAGAATGCCCTTTTTCATGGGGCCTTTGTGGCCGTGACCCCCGGCCATGGCCACGCTTGCGAAAAACACCACCCGTAACGCCGCCCCGAACCCGAACCCACTTTTTTTCAACATTGCAATCTCCTCGCTTGCCCGTTAAAAGTGATTGAAGTCTGGGGTTCTTTGTCCGCAGTGCCGGCAACACGGCCGCCGCCAGGGTCGACAGGTTCATCCGGGGGTATCCAACAACAAAAGCCCTTCAAGCGAATCGGCTTGAAGGGCTGCACCCAGCTTACTTGACCCCTGGTCCTGGGCTGCCGTTGTCTGCAACGCTCCGCAAAGGCAGACCCCGATCCTCAAGGCAGGTCTTCTGGCTTCCGGATCCGTCTACTTCCCGACCCTTCCCGCTGGTTTGAGGCCTGCGGTGAATGTGTCGGGTTTCGTCCCCGGTTACAGCGGCGGGACCGCTCCCGAATTGCACTGGATTTCCTATTAAGCAACAGCACCTTGTGTTCGCTCCCTTTTAGGGGACCTGTCTTTGGTTGTCAAGGCGTATCGCCGGTCAGAAGAGGAGATGCGACCGGCCCGGCCACAGCCGTATTGACTTGATCGTTCCAAGTCTTTATGAGAGAAAGCAATGCTGATGAACTCGTAAAGAATTACAATCCAGACGGATTTGTAATAAGTTCGATATACGGCTTGCGAATCCCGAGGAATGAGGCGTACTGACCGTACGCCGCAGTGACGAGGGATACGCGTAACGCCGATAGCGGACTTATTACGAATCCGTCAATGCTGATTTAGGACGGCGGACAGCCTCCTGGCTGCATCCGCCGTTTGTACTGACGTGCTGCGAAAATCGAGGGACAGGTATGAAAGAACGGATTCGAAATCTTCTGGCGGCCGCCGCCGGTCGGGCCCATGCGGCGGGGGCGCTGCCGTCGGATGACTTTCCCGCCATCGAGATCGAGGAACCCAAAATCGAGACCCACGGCGATTTCTCCACCAATATCGCCATGATCATGGCCAAAACCCAGAAAATGGCACCCCGCCGCATCGCCGAAATCATTCTGGCCCACCTGGACGGGCAGACGGACCTGATTGCCGAAACGGCCATCGCCGGGCCCGGTTTCATCAATTTCTTCATCCAGCCTTCCGCCTGGGCCCCCCTTTTGAAGGCCATCCCGGCCGCCGGCCGGCGCTACGGCGCTGCGGACCTCGGACGGGGGCAAAAAATCCAGGTGGAGTTCGTCAGCTCCAACCCCACCGGACCGTTGCACGTGGGTCATGGGCGGGGTGCCGCCGTGGGTGATGCCGTGGCCAACACCCTGGCCTTCTGCGGCTACGACGTCCAGCGTGAATACTACATCAACGATTCCGGCCGCCAGATCCGCACCCTGGGTCTTTCGGTGCTGCTGCGCTACAAGGCCTTAAACGGTCAGGCCGTCGATTTTCCCGAGGACTGCTACCAGGGCGATTACATCCTGGATCTGGCCCGCGAGCTGCAATCCCGTGAGGGCAGGGCCCTGCTGACGCAGGCGGAAGAAGCGGCGCTCATGACCTGTGCGCGTTTTGCGGCCGATAAAATCATCACCGGTATCCGCCGGGACCTGATGGATTTCGGGGTGCAGTTCGATCAGTGGTTCAGCGAGCAGAGCCTTTATGACGGCGGCCGGGTGGCCGCCTGCATCCGATCCTTCCGCGATACGGGGCAGGTGTATGAAAAAGACGGGGCCCTGTGGTTCAAGACCAGCGCCTTTGGCGACGAAAAGGACCGCGTGGTGAGACGCAGCAATGGGCGGACGACCTATTTTGCCTCCGACATCGCCTATCACCAGGAGAAATTCGAGCGCGGTTTCGAGCGCGTCATTGACGTGTGGGGGGCCGATCATCACGGTTACATCCCCCGCATGAAGGCTTCCGTGGCGGCCTCGGGGATCGACCCCGACCGTTTCGAAGTCATCCTGGTGCAGTTGGTCAACCTGCTGCGGGGGGGGGAGCCGGTGGCCATGTCGACCCGGGCGGGCGAATTTGTCACATTGCAGGATGTGGTCCATGAAGTCGGCTGCGATGCCGCCCGCTTTATCTTTCTGACCCGGCACCATGCCAACACCCTGGATTTCGATCTCGATCTGGCCAAACAGAAGTCCAATGAAAATCCGGTCTATTACGTCCAATACGTCCATGCCCGCATCGCCAGCATCCGGCGCAAAGCGACGGAAAACGGGACCGGGGAGGGCGACGGATCGGAAGCCTGCCTGGCACGGTTGGACACGCCCGAAGATGTGGCCCTGATCAAGCACCTGATCCGCTACCCCGCCGCCATTGCCGCCGCTGCCCGCCAGATGGAGCCTCACCGGATCACCTTCTATCTGATGAATCTTGCGGGGGCCTTCCATTCCTATTATAACAGGCAGCGGGTTCTGGTGGACGACCCCGTCACGTCGCGCGGCCGGCTCTATCTCGTGACGGCGGTGCAGGCGGTCATCCGCAACGGTTTGACGCTGCTGGGGGTTTCCGCACCGGAGCGGATGTGATTTGTCCAAGGGAAACCGGAGCGCCGAACCGGTCGGGAACACCCTGAGGCCTAATGGGAAAGACCAAAACGAGCGCAGCCGCCAAGCGCCGACCTTATTTCCAGCTTACCCGCCGCGGGACATACGGCAGCCTGCTGGTGATCGTGGCCGCCTGTGCCTGGATGTTTTTTGTGGGCGTTCTGGTGGGGCGCGGAACCGCCCCCATCCAATTTGACATGGAAGCCCTGAGCCGCGAGCTTAAGGCCTTGAAACAATCGAGCGAGGATCGCCGCCGCCGCCAGCTTGAAACCTATGCGGCCGCGCGGGAAGATCAGTCCGCGCTGGACGTCTACGAGGAGCTCAAGCGCTCCGACGACAAGCTGACCATCGATCCGTCGCTCAGTCGTCAGACCCCGGCCCCCACGGCCCGGACGGAAGTGGCCCCGCCGGCGGCGCCCGGGGATCAGCCGGCCATACCGGTCATCAAGCGCCAGGAAGGACTGCGGCCCAAAACCATCGGGGGTCCGGCCCTGAAAATCC
>JAERRP010000879.1 GCA_016735415.1 Desulfobacterales bacterium
GCCGTCATATCGGGTTATCCCAAAAGGCGATAAAAAAAATTTCCCAGAGGAAGAAAGGCTCTACCTGGAACCCATTTGCACAAATCCATGACGACCTTGCGGTGAAACCTGCCGTAATCAGTATGCCTGCATGTCATGGATTCCGGGAAAAGCAGTTCAATCAAATCAATTTCCCTGGTTCCCCATCGTCTTTTGAAGTCGATTAGACCCTTGTTTTGTGCTGGGGTTCGTCCAAAATCAAAGATAGAGAAACCTTCCTGTCTGGCATTTTTTATAGCATTCCAGAAAAGCAAGTGATTGGGTCGTAAATGCATATACCTGTCATCTACGACCGAATACTCGCAGGATACTCTTCCTTTGAATTTGAAACACATTACGGCAGCAACATTTCGGTCATTCTTTTTTGCAAGCAGCAGCGAGATCATATTTAAAGAATGTAGTTTTTGCCAGATATTTTGTATGAAAGCGTACGGATGAGGTGGGAGGCAAAGGCGTCTTCGGCTGTTTATATGTAATCGATAAAACTCTTTTAGATCCGTCTCGTCTTGTGCCTCGTAAACTTCCAAGCCCACCTTTTCTGCTTTGCGGATACGCTGCCTAACAGTCGTTCGGTGAAAACTACGCTTCAGTTCCTGAGAAGATTTGTTTAAGGCAATGTAATGGTGCTTGTAATTGCACTGAAGGCACGAAAGGCCGTCGTTGACGAACTTGCCGGCCTGAAAAACACGAATTTCTAAATAATTACAGTGCGTCTTTTCTTTTAGCATCTTGGCGGCCTCAGATAAATGGATGAATTCGTCTTTGGAGTTTACCAGCGGATCGCAGAGAGTGGCAAACGGCAAAGAGACCAAACGGTTTCCGGTGATCCAGCTATTTACCTGGAAAAGAGGAAGCGCTGCCCTTATATTGCCTGTAGCCTTTTCCTTGAGGCATAAATAGTGGGGCCTTAAATGTTTAAAGCTGGCTTCGAGGATCTCTTTCCAGACGCTCATCTGACATATCCATCCAAAAGGATGGCCAGCGACAAAGTGGTCCCATTGTTCATCCACAGAGGGGTCGCATATCTTGACATCAAGCATTATTTAAGTATCCAACTTATCGCAAATTTGTCTTTGCTACGGATAGCGGCACTTCACACTCGATCTGCCGCCGCTGAAAACCTGACATATTCACTTCATCATGTTCGGAAGCCATAGAATGATCTGGGGAAAAATCATACAAAGGGCCAGGCCGATGGCCTGGATAATGACAAAGGGTATAACCGATTTGTAAATATCCCCCATGGTGACCCCTTCGGACGCGACCCCCTTGAGATAGAACAGCGTGTAGCCAAATGGCGGCGTAATATAATCCATCTGGGCATTGATCAGGAATAGAATTCCAAACCACACGGGATCAAATCCAAGTTTGGTGATGATCGGGATGAAAATCGGTACGCAAAGTAAAATGATCCCGATTTCATCAAGAAAAAGACCGAGGGCCACCAGAATCAACTGGATGCATATCATAATGATTCAGCGGTTGACGGCCAGACCAGTGACAAAATCTCGAACCAGATCATCACCGCCGACGGCAGAAAAAACGGATATGAAGCATCGCGCCCCGATCGTTATCCATAGGATCATGGCGGTAATTTTACCGGTTTCCAGCACCGCGTGGCAAAATAAATAATAAACGCATCTATTCAGCACACGGATTTTGCGACCAATTCCAGGATCCGTATCCTGACAAAGGAATCAACATGGAACAGAAAGTCGATTGAAAAAGTTAGGGGCAAGGCACATGCCTTGCCCCTTGGGAGGAGAGAAGGAGGCTGACCGGCTTGTTAAGGCCTTGTCGGGCAAGAGATACAGCAATAAGTGTGCCTAAATCGGGAAAATATAAATATTATAATAAAATCAAGTGATTACATCTTTATTTGAACTCTTGCGATGGGTCGCAAACGGCCGAAAAGACAGAAATGATGACAGGGGTTGTCAAAAAAACAACGCTGAGAACGTGCGCAAGGCCACCCGGCGGGATGCATCGGCACTCAAAATGTGAAGCTATTATTACATGAGCCCTAAGGTCAATCTTTCGGACGCAGCTTGCCCGAGAGCGCTGCGTCCGCCGGCTGAATGGCGTGGGGGGCTACTGAAGGAAGCGCACCGCAATGCCCCCGCCGTCCAGGCGTATGATTTTACCATGCCGTTTGGACTCGCCCTGATTGATGGCAAACGGGCCGGCCACGATAACATCGCTCCCGACATTGAAACGGCCCCTGACCTGGATATAGGTGCCACCGGCGCTGAGATTCTTGATGATCCCTTCGAAAAGCTGACGATTGGCAGCAAAATGTGTTTCTACGGAGCAGGCCGTGCGGGTGTGCCGGCGGGTATTGCGGGATTTTTCGATTCGGCGCCCGCTTCCTGGCGGTATTCGTTTTATCATGGTATCACCATTTATTTCGGCACGCGGTCAACACGGCAGGACGGTGGCCGCGGGAATCAGGAATTGTGCGCAGTGTCAAAAGAGGGATTCGGAACTTCAGGTTGATCAACCTTAAGGTTGAATCGCAGGATCGGATGTCAAGTCCCAATTCAAAAGATGCAGTCTTTTTACCATAGTCGCCCGAAGATTGCATCATCTTTTTTAACCGGGCGGCGCATAAAATTCATGGCTTCTGCTCGGGTATCCGGCCAAGGGGTTGCACCCCGATCACGGTGTCGATAAACGACGCTGTCTTTTTGTCTTCTGTTCGGTTCGCGCTACGACCCTGGTTTTGCTTCCAATGGGAATTGTCCTGCGCCACACCCGTGAAGATTGTATTGATGTTCACGCGTGCGCAAGAGGTTCTTGACCTTTCTTCCGTAAAGGCCGTATATAGCAGTCCGATGTCAGGTGATTCCGTATGTACGGCCATGGTTTCATCGCCTGATCATGGGCACGGCACCTAGGGTGTGGACGCTTTCTTCCCACGATTCTGCTTGTTTTCGAAGTCTTTTACCATTTTTAACCCTGTGAGGTGATGATGACTTTACGACCGTTTTACAAGCGTGTTGCCGGCTTTATCACATGTGTTCTGCTGTGCGGCCAAATTTTTACGGCGTCGGCCCAGGCGGCGCTTGTCAGCACAGCCCAGTCGGTACAGCATATCGAAAGTGAAGCGACCCGGGCCAGACTGATGGTGATGCTGGACCGTGACGACATCTGTCAGCAGTTGTCCCGCTGGGGGGTCGATCCGGAAGAAGCGCGGGCACGGGTCAATACTCTGACCGAGTCCGAACTGGCTGCCATGGCCGATCAAATCGAGTCGCTGCCGGCGGGTGGCGGGGCCCTGACACTTGCCATCGTTTCGGCCCTGATTGTTTTTCTGGTGCTGCTGTACACGGATATCGCGGGTTATACGGATGTATTTCCCTTTGTGCGCTGATTGAAGATGTTCGTCCTAGCGGTGACTGTACGCCATATCCGCTTTCTGTTCCTTTTGACGGTAATATTACCGTTTTGTGCCTGCGCTCACTTCGAATCGGGAGCGGACATGCCGGCCACGGCCAACCGGCCGGATCGATCCCGGATTGAAAGTGTCCCCTTTTTCCCCCAGGAAGACTACCAATGCGGCCCGGCCGCCCTGGCCATGCTGTTATCCTGGTCAGGGGCACAGGTGCCGCCGCAAGTCCTCGTCCATCAAGTCTATACGCCCTATCGCCAGGGCAGCCTGCAGCCCGGTATCATTTCCGCAGCGCGTCGCCACGGCCGTCTGGCCTTCGTTCTGAAAGGCCCGGAGGCGCTCTTGACCGAACTGACGGCCGGCCATCCCGTCATGGTTCTCCAGAACCGGGGTCTCAGCTGGCATCCGATCTGGCATTATGCCGTGGCGGTGGGCTATGATCGCCGAGACCTGAGGATGTTGCTGCATTCCGGTCGGTCGGCCTACCGCCCGGTGCAGTGGTCGCGCTTTCTCCATACCTGGAAACGCTCGAATTACTGGGGACTGGTGGTGCTGTCTCCGGGAACCCTCCCCGCAAGCGCCAATGAAGGCAGCTATTTCGAATCGGTGCTGGGATTGGAGGAGGCCGGACAGTGGCAGGGGGCGGTCGTGGCCTACGCGGCGGCATTGAACCGTTGGCCGGCCAACCTGACCGCTCTGATCGGCATGGCCAACGGCCACATTGCCCTGGATGATTTCGCATCGGCGGAGGGGGCCCTGCGGGAAGCGGTACGGTCCCACCCGCAGAGTGGTGATGCCGCCAACAACCTGGCCCACGTGCTGGTGCTGAGGGATAAACCGGGCGAAGCCCTGCCCTGGGCCCTCCGGGCGGTGGCCATCGGCGGACCCCACCGGGAAATCTATCGTCAGACCTTGAGGGAAATCGAAGCCATGCGCTAACCCTTTTAGCGAGGTGGTGTCACCGTTTCCCGAAACCCACCCCCACCGTCCGAATGCGACCCAGCGGTTGTGCAACTCGAAAACAGCGCCATCAGGATACATCGACAGGCACATGCTGTCAGAAGCGTTCGATCCGTTTGTCGATCAGGTAGGTGCTTTCGCGCAGGGCCTGGCGGCTGAAGGGATCGAACCATTCGGCAATCTGGCCGAAGTGGTTTTCGAAGGCGGCCTTGTCGTCGTTTTCGATCATCGCCAGATTGGACTGGGCGCAGGCCAGATATTTTTTCAGCAGGGTCCGGCGTTCGGGGGAGGCGAAGATGATTTCGGAATAGAGCCCGGCATCCTGGGCGAAAAGCCGGCCGACCATGCCGAATTCGAGTCGATAGATGGGACTTGAAAACTCCAGGGCCTGTTCCAGTTTGATGCGCTGCTCGTAAAGAAAACGCCCGAAAATGAAGGTCGCAAAATGCCGCAGGGCCTGGACAAAGCCCATGATTTCATCATGCTTGTCCGCCCGGGTTTGAAGCACAATGGCCCCCCAGTCTGAAAACTGGTCCAGCAGCCACTGACAGGCGGTTTGATCGCGCCCCGGTGTTGCCACGACGACCTGTTTGTCCATGGTGGTGGTGGTGGGCCCGAAAAGAGGATGCAGACCGATGACCGGCCCCGGGTGGGCCGCCAGCATGGCCGCCAGAGGGGCTTTTTTAACGCTGGTGATATCGGCCAGAACGCAGGTGGGGGGCAGAAAAGGGCCCAGACGGCGGGCCACGGAAGGGGTGCTCTCGATGGGAACGCTGATAAAGGCGAGGTCGACCCCCCGACACAGGGCTTCGGCCTGGGGCCAGTCGTCGTGGTCCAGGCTGCGCACCCGGTATCCGGCTTCCTCGAACCAGGTGGAAAGATAACCACCCATCGCGCCCCGGCCGCCGACCACCAGTACGGTGGCGCCGGGGCGGAGGCCC
>JAERRP010000797.1 GCA_016735415.1 Desulfobacterales bacterium
GTTTGAAACCGACATCGCCGATCGCCGGGCCGACCGCGCCCCGCACAAAATCGATGCCCCCCGTGACAAGGGCTTCCAGCCCCTCCGCAGTCTTCGAGCGCAGTTTCACGTTCTGGAGCTTGAAGCGCCGGGAGGACCCCACGATCTGCCCCGTCAGATCGACGGTCCCGATTTCGCCGATGGGCACTTCGTAGAACTCGCGCAGTATTTTGGATCGTTGGGCCTGAATGGAAATGGTCAGGTCCATGTCCTCCAGGGGCAGATCCTCTTCCAGCGGAATCCATCCAATGCGTCCCCGGGTTGTCACTTGGACCGGCCCGCTGCCGCCCCGGTCGATAAACAGCTCCTCCAGGGCCAGCCTGTCAATGGGACCCACCAGTCGGGCCCTCGCCTGCACGGCGCCGATTTCCGGGATGGCGTCGGTCAGCAGCGGTTTGATGCCGGCGGTGTCCGGTGAAGTCAGATGGATCTTCAAATCCACGGCCTTCAGGAAAGATCCCCCGAAGGGGTTGCCCAGTCGCAGCCGTCCGTTCGTTGTGATTGCAATTCCCTTGTCGTTGGCCACCAGGACGTCGATGTCGTCGACGATGTAATCGCCATTCTCGTTGCGCAGAGCGGCCTTGAATCGGAAGGTTTCCACCACCTTCCAGTCGGCGGGGAAAATCCGCTGCAGCACATTGTAGTGCCGGATTTCCTGGGAAAGCTGCAGGTCGATTCCCCGGCCGGTGGCCAGATCGGGAACCGACCCCTCGACCGACATCTGGATGGTGGTGCCGTTTGAAACCTTGAGGTCCAGATCGGTGATGCGCAGGGTTTCGATATCGCCGGCCAGTTCGGCTTCAAGCGTAAAGCGGCCCAAGGGCGGGCTGTTGAATTTGAAAACGCGTAGAATATTGGAGACTTCCTGCTCTTCGATGGCGAACTTCAGGTTGAAGCCCTTGCCTTCAAAGGGGTGGTCGATGGCCCCTGACACGTTGGCCTGGAGATCGGCAATGCTGATTTCAAGATCAATGGGAAAGGGCCTGTTCGTTTTGAGGTCAGCATACAATACGCCCAATTGTCCTTCAATGTGGAATTCGTCGGTATTGAACCGGCCGTCCACTTGCAGGCCCAGGGGTTCGCCGGTCCGGTTGCTTTCAAGCGTCAGCGCGTGTACGACCAAATTTTCAGATAGTCCGGTCCGGTTGCCCGTCAAATGGAATTGAATGTTCTGTAGCGCGGCACGTTCAACAATCGGGGTGAAAAAGGCAAACGGTCCCCCCCGGGAGGGCTCGCGCTCATCGGCGGGCTCGTCCTGCACGTCATGCGAAAGTCTGGCATTGTCGATCTCCAGATCGCGAAATACCAGAATTCCGCGCAATAGCGGTGCCAGTGCAATCCGGGTATGAAACCGGCCGACGGCCGTTAGAGAAGGACCTTCGTCTCCCGGCAGGGGTTCAAAACGAAGACCCGTGGCCGTGATGCTGAAGGTCTGCGACCATTCAACTTCGAAAGTCCCATCGATTACCATCCGGCATTCGGCCAGGTGTTCAGTCCCCCAGACGGCCAGGGCCCGGTAGTCGTCATTGTCCATGATCAGCAGGGTGACGACGGCCAGCGTCAGGCACAGGGCGACAAGCGCACCGACCAGGGCGAGCAATATTTTAACCCAGCGGGGAAGGCGCTTGACTTTCAAATGTAAAGGTCCTTACAGGTTGGTTAGCGGCGAGGTTGGGTCTGAATTATTTCCTGTCGTTAAAAACGCTTACATATACCAAGCGAACGACGGGGGCAAGGCTGTGATGGGAACAGTAGATTGCTGCCTTTTACAGCCGCGGCAGGGTGGCCGTCATAGTCAGGTGTGTAAATGTCTACACCCTTTCTGTCTGGTTGTTTTGATTGAACTAATAGCCCTGCATCTATCTTATCGTGCCGACGCCTGCAAAAAAGGCCCCGGATTCCTGCAAATACATGCCTTCACCCGGTCGCCGATCCGTAATTTTTGGCCAGCCCCTTGCTGGACATTTTCCCGTTTTCTTGGGCGGCTGCCGGTACCGGCCTTGGAAGGCGGACGCATCACGGCATGATCGCCAAATCCGGTGCCATTGAAAATGTTTTGAATACGATATAACAATCCATCGGGAAGAAACCTTTTTGACGCCTGTGGATGCAGAAAAGTCTTTCAATCGGTCTGAATTTTTAATAATGGCAACTTTCATGACGGGATAAGGAAATCGCCGGTTGGATGAAAACATGAAAAATGCTGAATCGATGATGGCCCAGCAGCGCTGCAAAGAGATGCTGGTATCGTTACGCAAAATTACCCGGGCTATTTCTTTGCACTCCCGGGATCTAAGCAAGCGCTATGGTCTAACCGGCCCCCAGCTGGTTATTCTTAACGAAATTTCCAGTCATGAATCGCTTTCCGTAACGCAACTGGCCCGTTCCATCAGCCTTAGCCAGGCAACGGTCACGGATATTCTCAACCGGCTGGCCAAAAAGGGTTTCGTGGAGCGCACCCGTGACGATAAGGACCGCCGTCGCGTGATCATCCGGATAACCCCCAAGTGTCGGGATTTTCTTTCCCAGGCGCCTCCTCCCCTTCAGGAGACCTTTGTGGAGCGCTACGCAAACCTGCCCGAATGGGAGCAATTGATGATCTTGAGTGCTCTCAAACGGATTGTTGATTTGATATCGGCCGGGAAAATCGATGCGGCCCCCTTTCTGGCGACGGAGGCCCTGCCGGTGGAATAAATTTGTATTTGCGGATCGGTTCCCAAAACCTCAATCCATGGCAAAATTTTCCATGGGTGGGCATGGGGTTGGCATTCATCACTGAAAGACAAAGGGATCAATATGACCAAAGCCAAAGCAGGGGATCGTGTAAAAATACACTACACCATCAAGTTGACCAACGGGGAAATTGTCGGCACTTCGAAAAATGGAATGCCCCTGTCTTTCAAAATTGGACATGGAAAGGTCATCAGAGGATTGGAACAGGGTGTGATCGGCATGCAAGCCGGTGAATCGCGAACCATAGAAATTGCGCCTGAACAAGGCTACGGCCGACGCAACGAAGAACTGGTAACGACGGTTAGTAAGGAAGAATTGCCGGCCCAGATGGACATTGCCGTCGGGCGTACCGTTCAGTACCTTGATACGGGGGAAAGGATGGTCAGCATGATCGTCACCGCTGTGGGTGAAAAAACCGTCAGGCTTGACGCCAACCATCCTTTTGCGGGCCACCCGTTGGCTTTTGAAATCATTCTGGTGGCACTATCCTGACCGGAACAGGGCGGTGTTTTTTTGAAGCGGGATAAAACCCAATTTTTTGAATGCAAGACAGAACCTATGGATATCGTGAACCGGTCGGATCGATCCGACCGCACCAACCAACAGGAGCCGTCAGCCCGTGCGTCGACTTCTGGAAGATGTCGGCAGGTGCGAGGCGCTGCTGATTGCAACGCCTGAGTATAACCACAGCATTCCCGGTGTGTTGAAAAATGCCATCGACTGGGTCTCGCGGCCGGCATATAAATCCATTTTAGCGCATAAACCGGCAGGGATCATCAGCGCATCGATAAGCCAATCATCAATTTTCGGGAAACAGTGATGTCCGGGAAACGGCCGCATGGAATATGAATACCTCGTAAAACTGCGTCAGCATCCGGCCTGGCGTCTTCTGACGGCCGATTCGGCCCCCTTCATCCTCGGATTTTTTCATCTGGCCTTTATCAAACCCAACCGGCGCGCCATTGCCGCCGGCGAATTGACCGATAAACTTGACGATTATCTTTTTCACCTGCGGCAGATCCATGGTGAAGATATATTCCCCAGAGCGTCCAAAGATTACCTGGACGGATGGGCCGGGGGCCAGCAGGCCTTTTTGCGCAAGTACTATCCGCCTATCGGCGATGAACCGGAATACGATCTGACCCCGGCCACTGAAAAAGTTTTCGAGTGGCTCTTTTCGTTGGAACAAAAGCAATTTGTGGGGACCGAATCACGTTTGTTGACGATTTTTCGCCTGCTGCGCGAGATCGTCCGGGACACGCTCAGTGATCCGGACGATCAGATCCGGGCGCTCGAATTGAAAAAGACTGAAATTGAGGCCGAAATTGCACGGTTGCAAAAAGGCCGGGTCCGGCCACGGGATGATACGCGTACCCGTGAGCGATTCCTGCAGGCCGAGGAAACCGCGCGCCGCCTGTTGTCCGATTTTCGCCAGATCGAGGAAAATTTTCGGCACCTGGATCGCCGCACCCGCGAGCGCATCGCCACCAGCGACCTTCCCAAGGGCCGGCTTCTGGATGAAATCTTCGGAGAAGAGGATGCCATTCGGGGCTCCGACCAGGGTCGAAGCTTTCGGGCCTTCTGGACGTTTCTGATGTCGCCGGCCAGCCAGGAAGAGCTGGATCGGCTCCTGCAGCAGGTGCTGTATTTGCCGGAAATCCTGGATATGGCCCCCCGGGAATGGCTGGAGCGCCTGCGGTTCCATTTGCTGGGGGCCGGGGAAAAGGTGAATGACACCTGTGCCCTGCTGGTGGAGCAGTTGCGCAAGTTTCTCGATGACCAGGCCTGGCTGGAGAACCGGCGCATCATGGCCATCATTCGCGCCATCGAAAAAACGGCCGTGCGGGTCCGGTCGGCGGCCCCCGGGGACAGGGATTTCACCCGGGTGCGGGATGTTCGGCCGACCGTCAGTCTTCCCATGGCCCGGGGGCTCTTCCAGCCTCCGCGGCAGCCCCGGGTGGATGATGCGCCGCAGCCGGGTGAAGCCGACTTCGATACGTCCGGGCTTTACGATCAACATTATGTGGATGAACGGGTGCTGCGGGGCCATATTCAAAAAGCCTTGCGGGGGCGTTCGCAGATATCTCTGGAACAGCTTGTGGCGCTCTATCCCCTTGAAAAGGGCCTGAGCGAAGTCATCGCCTACATGGATATCGCCTGCAGGGACGCTCACGGGGTGGTGGACAGCGCCACCACCAGGATTATCGCCTGGAACGATGTCGATGGGCGTCCGCGTAAAGTTCATATGCCGGAGGTGATCTTTACCGATGGATGAAAAAGTGGAACAGCCCCAGCTGGGACCTGTGGTCATCAAACTGATGCGTGGTGTGGTCTACCGGGATCGGCACGAGGCGGTCTGGCCCAGATGTATAGCACATTTGGCCATCAAGCATAAGCTGATACATGCAGCGTACACTTCGTGGATTACATGAACATTTAGAGACAGATGAGTAAATGTGATCAACGTAAGGGTTATTCATATACACCAGTTATTTTACTGAGCTTCTGGTGTCATATGATTCTGGCTATGAGGGTGTACGCTCTATCAGTGATACATTGTTACTTACAG
>JAERRP010000435.1 GCA_016735415.1 Desulfobacterales bacterium
AGGGGCCGGCCCTCCGGGTGCTGGCCCTTGATGTCTTAAGGCCGGCCTGTTTTTTTAGGCATAGCATGTCTCCCGTACGATGAGAGGCGATTGAGCAGTCTCTGGAAGTGGCCGGACAAGTTTCATCAGCCGGCAGCGACTTTTCAGGCCATTGCCGGCGATAGGAAAGATTGCCGATGGATTATTTTTTTGAGCTGTTTCTGGGCGGTTTGACGCGCGGCAGTATTTATGCGCTCATCGCGCTGGGTTACACCATGGTGTACGGCATCATCGGACTGATCAATTTCGCCCATGGCGAAATCTATATGATCGGCGCGTTCACCGGCATGATCGTGATCAGTGTATTGACCCTTCTGGGCTGGAATTCAGTGGCCATCATCGTCCTGGCCGCCCTCATCGCCATGATCTATTCGGCGGCCTACGGCTTTACCATCGAAAAGATCGCCTACAAACCCCTGCGGGGTTCCCAGCGCCTGTCAGCCCTGATCAGCGCCATCGGCATGTCTCTTTTCCTCCAGAACTACGTGCTTCTGGCCCAGACCTCAAATTTTCTGCCTTACCCCAACTTGATCCCCGAGTTTGATTTCATGCAACCCTTCGAGCACATCGTCCGCTCGACCGAAATCGTCCTTTATAGCGTCACCGGCCTGGTGATGGTGTTCCTGACGTTCCTGATCAAATACACGCGGATGGGTAAAGCCATGCGGGCGGTGGCCCAGGATCGCGATATGGCCATGCTGGTGGGCGTGGATGTCAACCGCGTCATTTCCTATACGTTCATTATCGGCTCCTCCATTGCAGCCCTGGGGGGCGTTCTGGTGTCGTCGCATATCGGTCAGGTCAATTTTTATGTCGGGTTCATGGTTGGTATCAAGGCCTTCGTGGCGGCGGTCCTGGGGGGTATCGGCAGTATGCCCGGCGCTGTTCTGGGAAGCCTCGTGCTGGGTTGGACCGAAAGCTTTTTCACCGGATATATTTCCAGTGACTATGAAGACGTTTTTGCGTTCGTCTTTCTGGTCGTGATTCTGATATTCCGGCCGGCCGGCATCCTCGGCCGGTCCGACACGGACAAGGTCTGATCGCCCTAAATCTTTGCGATTGAATAAGCGTGGATAACGCCGACAATGTTCTCGACCCGAGGTTGAAACATCGTAATATGATGACCTTCCAAGAGATAAAGAAATCTTTCCTGACGTCACTCTGGTTCATGTTTCTCACCTTCCCCATCATGGTGATCAAGGTGAACACCATCGAGAACACCATCGAGTGGCGCTGGTGGCGAATGCTGGGGATCGGGCTGGGGGCCTTTGTGCTGTCCTTTGTGTGGCGCTATGCCATCGCGCGCAAAGAGGCCGGCAAGAAGCGCGCCGAGGTCAGCAGCGAGGAAACGGTGCCGCTGGTGCAGCGTCTGCTGGGCAACCCGCGCTTTTTCATCCCCGGGCTGATTGCGACGGTTGTCATGGTGGCGGTCTTCCCCTTTGTTTTTTCCATGTATCAGACCAGCATCATGGTTACGGCCCTGATATACGTGATGGTGGGATTGGGGTTGAATATTGTCGTCGGCCTGGCGGGCCTCCTGGACCTTGGTTATGTGGCTTTTTACGCGGTGGGGGCCTACAGTTATGCCCTTCTGAACTACCATTTCGGTGTCACTTTCTGGATGGCACTGCCGATCGGCGCGTCGCTGGCGTTTTTGTTCGGTATTATTCTGGGTTTTCCGGTTTTGCGGCTGCGGGGCGACTATCTGGCCATTGTCACCCTGGGGTTCGGGGAAATCATCCGGCTGGTGCTGGAAAACTGGAATGAATTTTCCTTCGGGCCCAGCGGAATTGCCAACATCCCCAAGCCCGGCCTGTTCGGTCTGGATTTGACCCTTCAGCAATCGACCATTTATATTTATTTTGTAATGATCGGGCTGACCCTGATGACGATTTTCGTTGTGCGCCGGCTGCAGGATTCGCGCATCGGCCGGGCCTGGGTTGCCCTGCGGGAAGACGAGGTGGCCTGTCAGGCCATGGGGGTCGACAAAACCCGCACCAAATTATCGGCTTTTGCCCTGGGGGCCACCTGGGCCGGCATGGGCGGGGTCGTCTTTGCGGCCAAGACCACCTTTATCAACCCCACAAGCTTCACCATCTGGGAGTCGGTGATCATCCTCTGCGTTGTGGTGCTGGGGGGCATGGGTTCCATCCTCGGTGTCATTGTCGGGGCCCTGGTCCTGATTCTCCTGCCGGAATATCTGCGGGATTTCGGCGAGTACCGCATGCTGATCTTCGGTGCCATACTGGTCCTGATGATGGTCTTCCGGCCGGGCGGCATCATCAGTAATGTCAGGCGGACCTATAAATTCGAGGGACTGGGAAACCAGGCGGAAAACAAGAGCGCATGAAACCGGTTTTAGAAGTCAACCAACTGACCATGGATTTTGGCGGTCTGCGGGCCCTCGACCATATTGATCTCGAGGTGCGCCGGGGTGAAATCATTGCCCTGATTGGCCCCAACGGGGCGGGCAAGACCACGTTTTTCAATTGCATTACCGGGCTTTATCCACCGACCAAAGGCGAAATGCTGCTGACCCGCCCGCAGGGGGCGCCGGTCCGTTTGAACGGCCTGAAGCCCAACAAAGTCACCGAACAGGGCATGGCCCGCACGTTTCAGAATATCCGTCTGTTCCAGAACATGACGGTGCTGGAGAATGTCATGATCGGGCGGCACTGCCGGCTGCATTCCGGCATCCCGGGGGCTATTTTCAGACTACCCGCGAACCGGCGGGAAGAAAAACAGATCGTGGAGGACAGCTATCGCATGCTGGAAAAAATCGATCTGACCCGTTATGTGAATGAGTTTGCCAAAAATCTTCCCTACGGTGCCCAGCGGCGGCTCGAGATTGCCCGGGCCCTGGCCACGGAGCCGTTCCTGCTGCTGCTGGACGAACCGGCAGCCGGCATGAGCGTCCAGGAGACCAAAGCGCTCGATGAGCTGATTGTCCGCATTCGGAATCAGGAAAAGGTCTCGATTCTTTTGATCGAACACGACATGAAACTGGTCATGAGCCTCTCCGACCGCATCTATGTTGTTGATTACGGCAAGAAAATTGCCGAGGGCCACCCTGAAGCGATCAAAAATGATCCCGCGGTGATCAAGGCCTATCTCGGAGAAGAAATCGATGCTTGAACTGGACGACATTAAAACGTTTTACGGCAACATCCAGGCCTTGAAGGGGGTCAGCCTGGAAATCGCCGCGGGGGAGATCGTCACCCTGATCGGCGCCAACGGGGCGGGCAAGACCACCACGTTGATGTCCATCTGCGGGGCCGTGCCGCCGCGGGCCGGTGATATCAAATTCGAGGGCCGCTCCATCCGTAACATGCGCCCCAACGAAATCGTGGCCCTGGGCATCTCCCAGGTGCCCGAGGGACGGCGGATTTTCCCCTACCTGAGCGTGGCGGAAAATCTTGACATGGGGGCCTTTCTGCGCAACGACCGCGACGGCATCAAAGAAGATATCGAATATATTTATTCACTCTTTCCGATTCTGGCCGAGCGGCGCCACCAGGCCGGCGGCACCTTGAGCGGCGGCGAACAGCAGATGCTGGCCCTTTCCCGGGCGATCATGGCCCGGCCGCGGATGCTGCTTCTGGACGAACCTTCGCTGGGTTTGGCGCCCCTGGTGGTCAAACGCATCTTTGAAATCGTCCGCAAGATCAATAGCGAGAATAAAACCACCATCTTCCTGGTGGAGCAGAACGCCAATCTGGCCCTCAAGGTGGCCCACCGCGGCTATGTCATGGAGAACGGCCGCATCATCATGAGTGACCGGGCGGAGAATCTGCTGGTCAATGAGGAGGTCCGCAAAGCCTATCTCGGTATCTAGTGCCCTGTCATACGCCAACGGACGCATTTTACTCGTCCTTTGGCGCCCCTGCTGCGTTGTGACTTCATTTTCATCGCGCGGTTATGCGCCATCGTTGCGCCTTGCAGAAACACCCAATGACTTCGCAATCTTACGCCATTTGTCACATGACAGGACACTAGCCCGAAGCCGTTCACCGAAGGCATCTTTTTTATTTTTGGAGAGCTTGCAGTCGCGGGCTGATACGGACAGGGTAGGCTTGGTGACCGTGGATATTTTTATAGCAGACATCCAGGCGGGCAAAGTTGCTTTGAAAGTTCTTCCGGATTTCTTCTAACGGAACTTGCGGATGGAGGCGTCGGCCTTTGTTCATCACAGGTTCCAGGAGACCTTCCGCGTCTTCAACAATTTCTTCTCTACAGGCGATGATATCCTCTCGATATAGTCCGTTTTTTCCCGCACGGCGAAAGACCTGTTTCTTGCCGGCCAGGGTAATCTTGCCCGGGCTCAGTTTGCGGACATCCCGATTTCCCCGCCGCACGAGTTTGTAGACGATATCCATATAGGGCGCATCGGCGGAAACCCCCATGCGGGTGCCGACCCCGAAGGCATCGATGGGGGCGCCAGCCTTCACCACGGCATCGAGAGCGAACTCATCGAACCCGCTGCTGGCGTAGATTTTGGCGTCTTTCTGGCCCTCGCGGTCCAGGATAGCGCGTACGGCCCGGCTGAGCGTGACCATGTCGCCGCTGTCCAGTCGAACGCCCCGGAGTTGTTGCCCCCGGACCTGCATTTCGCGGGCGACCGCCGCGGCGTTGCGGGCGCCTTCGATCGTGTCCCAGGTGTCGATCAGGAAGATGGCGTTCTGCGGGAAGACTTCGGCAAAGGCGCGGAAAGCATCGCGCTCGGATGGGAAAGCCGAGACAAACGAGTGCGCCATGGTGCCGGAAACCGGAATGCCGAAGCGTTGCCCGGCGCCGACGTTGCTGGTGGCGGCAAAGCCGGTCATGTAGGCGCTGCGGGCCACCTGGTCTCCGGCATCCCGGCCCTGGGTGCGCCGCAGGGCAAAATCCACCAGGGGCCGTCCCCGGGCGGCATGGACGCAGCGGGATGCTTTGGTGGCGATCAGGGAGGCAAGCCCCAGGGTGTTGAGAATGAAAGTTTCAACCAGTTGCGCTTCGATCAGGGGGGCTGAAATTTCCATCAGGGGTTCGTCCGGGAAGAAAAGCGTTCCCTCCGGCAGGGCCCAGATGTCGCCCCTGAAGCGCAATCCACCGAGATAGTCCAGAAAGGCGTCCGGGAAAAGATCGAGCGATCGCAGGTACGTCAAATCTTCCGGAGTGAATTGATAACGTGAAAGCGCCGCCAGAACCGCTTCCAGTCCAGCGGCCACAGAATAGTTGCGCTTTTTTCCAGGATTGCGGGCAAACACCGAAAAGGTGGCCCGTTCGGTGTGAAGATGATGGTGGAAATAGCCGGCCGCCATGGTCAGTTCATATAAATCGGTGAAAAGCGCGTCCGCCGGTGGGGGTTGAGCCATGCCGTTTCAGGCCTCCCTGTTATCGCGGTTGCAGCACCCGCCATCGGTGCCAGGGTCACAAAGAAACGCGGGGCATCCGGGAGCCGGTTACAATCGCCGCGCGTCTTTCAGCGGTTTGAAATGCCGGGCCAGCCGGGTATCGGATCGGTCGAGCGGACCAGGTGCACCCCCTGATCGGCGAACTTCCGAAAGGCCGCATCGGCCGCATCCGTATAGTCGATGACATCGGGAATGACCACCGCTGAGGTGCAGTCCTCCAGCAGGTAGACTTTCCGGGCCAGCTTGTGGTCGGTGGCGCTGATTTCCCGCAATAAATCATCGATGGTCCAGGCAACGCAATGGCTTTTGGCCTGTCCGGCAATGATGAGCGCATCGAAATTGAGAAGCTTCTGAATGAATTTCAGGTTTTTGGCGGCAATATTTTCGCCCCGGGGGCCTTTGAGTACTTCGGGGCGCAACACGGAGTAGTTCTCGGTCAAGGGGTTGTTGCCCTTGACCTGAAAGTCGGGCTGGCCGAAACGGCAGAGGCTGTGGAAGAAAAGCGCCTCTTCCACGGCCGGCACCAGAGCGTGGCCGATGCCGCCCAGCATGGCATGGTAGGGCCAGATGGTGAGGCTGTATTTCCCCCGGGCCGCCAGGGTTTGGGTGTAGTGGCGCAGAAAAGCCTGTCCGCGCGCGGCATCGATTCCGAGACCGGGGGCGACATCCGGATTGAACCGCCAGAGGCCCTGTTCGATATCTTCGGCCGTGACGATGGAAAAGGGTGCCGGGTGTTCGCCCTGATCGTTCACCAGAAAAAGACTGTGAAAAATCTGGAAGGCCTGGTGCGTATCCAGGGTGGGTGAAATGGTGGTGATCCGGTGCAGGTTGCGGTAGATAAATTCACATAAGCGCTGGTTGTCATCCACGGCGCCGGTGCCCGAAGCGCCGCCCACAAACAGCTCGAAGCCGGGGATGCAAAAGGTATTTTGGACATCCACCAGCAGCAGACAGATAAGGAATTGATCTTCGGCGGAGGGCACGATGTGATGGGTCCGGCGCCAGTTTTCGGCTTCGGCGGCGCGCTGCTGGTATTCCACGCGCCAGACATGGCCGACCTGTTCGGGCCTGTAGTGGGGCGGGAGGGGTAATACTTCGTTTACCATGGCGCTTCCCTCTGTCAGGACCGGGCGCTCCATTTGCGAAGACGCCCGGCCGAAATGGGTTTAGCCCACATTATGGTGAATACGCCCCGGCCTGTCAAATTCTAACCACGGCAGCGCCCTGTTTTGACAATCGCGGGTGACACCCTTAAGCTAAGGGCGCGCGCAAAAAAACATGCGCTGATGCCACCCGCCGGGCGCCTCAACGCTGAAAATTGCCGATTTAATTTTTTGCGAACCCTATGGCTTTTCCCTTTTGTCGCAGGCTGCGACGCTGATCTTCGCAAAGCGGACGGGTATGACCATTTTAAACATTATTGCCCTGGCCGTGGCGCTGGCCATGGACGCATTTGCCGTGGCGATTGCCTCCGGCGTCCGGCTGAAGCGGGTGTCCTTCCGACAGTTTTTCCGGCTGGCCTGGCATTTCGGCCTTTTCCAGGCCCTGATGCCGATCATCGGCTGGACCGCCGGGCTGACGGTGCGCGACGCCATCGCGAGTTTCGATCACTGGATTGCTTTCGGTCTGCTGGCCTATGTGGGCGTTAACATGATTCGGGAGGCCTTCAAGCTGGAAGAAGATGCGCGCCGGCGCAAGGATCCCACCCGGGGCCTGACCCTGGTGATGCTCTCGGTGGCCACCAGCATCGACGCCCTGGCGGTGGGGTTGACCATCTCGATGCTCAAGGTTTCGATCTGGACACCGGCGCTCGTCATCGGACTGGTGGCCGGCCTTTTCACTGTACTGGGGCTTTATCTGGGAAAGTCGGTGGGGTCGGCCGAACGTTTGAGCCCGATCGCCGGGGTTCTGGGCGGTGTGGTGCTGTTGGGCATCGCCGTGAAAATCCTGATCGAACACCAGGCCTTTAAAGTCTTCTTCTCCTGATGAGTGACCGCCTCCCATAGCGCATCTTACCTTCCCGGCCCCGCCGCCGGCCCGCGATGAGGGCGCAAACGCCCCCGATAGGCGGAGAAAATTATTCCCAACAGGCACAGGACCGTAAACACCGCCAGGCAGATTTCAATACTTCGTATAAACGCGGGGTATACTTGGGGCCGAATTTCGGTTGGGCCGATGCAGATGGCGAAAAGGACGGTGGCCACGGCCATGCTGGCCATCTGTCCCAGGAGTCGCATGGTGGCCACCGCACCGGAAGCGATGCCGTAGTAGCGTTTGTCGATGGAACTCATGATGGCGTTCATGTTGGGCGACGAAAAAAGGGCGAAACCCAACCCGAGCAGGCCCAGCAGCCCCACGATCAAAACCAGGGACGGTCCCGTGTCGATCGCAAACGCCAGGATTCCAAGACCGGCGGCCGTCAGGGTCATGCCGGCGGTGGCGATCCATCTGGGCTCAAGACGATCCGACAACCGCCCGGCCAGGGGCGATATCAGGGCCATGATAACCGGCTGAATCATCAACACCATCCCGGCGTTGCGCGGTGGCAGCCCCTGGATGTACTGCAGATAGAGGCTCAGCAGAAATGTGACCGCAAAGGTGGCGCCGTAATGAATCAGGGCCGCCAGGCTGGAAAAGGCGAACACCCGGTTGGAAAAAAAAAGGCGGATTTCGAATACGGGATTCGGTACCCGCAGTTCCCACAATCCGAAAGCCAGCAACCCGAAGGCACCGGTGGCGACCATTACAAGGGCCTGCATCTGCGGCAGCCGGGAAGCGCCATAGACTATCAGTACCAGTGACAGCGCGTAGAGGATACTGCCCACCCAATCGAGTTTTTCACCGGGGGCATCCACCCATTCGCGTTTGAGATGGCGTCGGGTAAGGTAAAGGGCGGTCAGGTTCAGCGGAATGACCACGATGAAAATCCAGCGCCAGTTCAGTAAATCGGTCAAGAGTCCGCCAACGGGCGGCCCGACGGAAAGTCCGATGTAGACTGCGGCGACATAGGTCCCGATGACCCGCCCCCGCTCTTCCAGCGGGAACACCGAGATCAGGATGGGCATGCCCGTGGTGACCACCATGGCGGCCCCGAACCCCTGGAGCACCCGGGTGGCGATCAGCATTTCCACTGAAAAGGAGGTGGCGGCGCAGGCTGAGGCCAGGGTCAGAATGCCTAAGCCGGTGACGAAAAGCCTGCGGCGGCCGTGAATATCCGCAATCCGGCCGGCGGGCACCAGGGCGGCGGCAATGGCCAGAAGATAGGAGGTCGCAATCCAGCTCAACAGAACGGCGTGGACGCTGAATTCTTTCTGAATGTCCGGCAGGGCGATGTTGACCGAGGAGACCATGAAGGGTCCCATAAACGAGGTCAGCGTCATCACAAAGAGCGTCGTGCGCTTTTCTTTCGTCGAGATCGGGACGGAGGGTTTCATACCGTTTCATCCCTGAGACCGAGCAGAATTGAGCTATGGTCCGGTGCTTTGGAATGGTAGATGGCGCCACGCCATGGTTAGCATTGCGTCCGCCGTGATAACAAGAGAAAAATCGGTCGGCCGGAAAGCCATCAGGGGCCGCCGGCGCGGAAATTGAGGGAAGATCTTCCTGTCGTCACCAAACCGCCTTGCAATTTACTGAAAAACATATATGTTCGGGCTGTTTTCAAAAGGCGGATTTACCATGAAGATCGAT
>JAERRP010000171.1 GCA_016735415.1 Desulfobacterales bacterium
CGCTGCCGGTGTCCGCGCCGAGGGCCAGTGTCGGGCCCATATCGGCCCCGGGATCGTGGAACAGGGGCCAGTCCCGCGCGCCCGGGTCGGATTCCCAGCAGAACGGGCAGAACACGATCGGAAACTCAAGCCCTTTGCTCTTGTGGATCGTCAGAATCGTAAGGGCCCGGGCGTCGCTTTCCATTCGAAGCTGCTGTTCCTCGACGCTGCCGGAAAGCATGGATTTCTGCAGACCCAGCCATTTGAGGGCCCCCTGCAGACCGGTGCGCTGCTGCGTGACGGCCTGGTGCAACAATTCTCCCAGGTGAAGCAGGTTCGTCAGGCGGCGCTCCCCGTCAGTGAAGGCCAGCAGCCGACCGGCGATTTGGTTTTCGGACATCATCCGGCGGAAAAAAGGATAAAAACCAATTTCCTGCCAGATGCTGTGGTAACGGTAAAACTGTTGCACCGTGTCTTCCCACCACCCCGGGGTCTGGTCCGTGAAAGCCAGCCGATCTCCCGTGTAACCGAAAAAACGCGTCGCCAGGGCGGTTTTCAATTTGCGGCTGTCGCCCGGCTGTGCCACCGCCTGCAGGACCGCCTCGAAGGCGTCGGCTTCCCGGGTATCGAACACATTGCCGACATGATGAATAACGGCCGGTATGCCGGCCTCCGTCATGCGCGCCTTGACGCGACGGGCCTGCCAATTGGTGCGTACCAGAATGGCGATGTCATGCGGCAAGCATTCCCGCGGCCCCTCCGGGCCGTTCGACGGTGGCTGCAGGAGCCGGGACACTTCTCCGGCGACGGCATCCAGTATCCGGTCGGTCGCCAGGGCTTTGGTGAGGCGTCGACCGGTGTTGGTCGCGGCGGGATCCCCATCCGGTATCCACCAGACGGTCAAAGGCGCTGTTTCAGGCTGGCACCCGGTATCGGTGATTTTGCGACGGGCTGCAATGGCGGGATGAAAAGCGATTTCAGGAATCAGAAACGGCCGCGGGTGACTTTCGAAAAGGGTGTTGACGGCCTGAATCAAATCCGGGGTCGAGCGCCAGTTGTGAAGAAGCGTATAGCCTTGGCGGGTCTGGCGGGCCGCCTTCAGGTAGGAAAATATATCGGCGCCGCGGAAGCCGTAAATGGCCTGCTTGGGATCACCAATCATAAAAAGAAAATGATCCGCGGTGTCGAATAAGCGTTTAAAAATCTGATATTGAATCGTGTCGGTATCCTGGAACTCGTCCACAAGGGCGGCCTGGTAATGTTTGCGGACCGTCGCGGCCAGATCTCCGCCGCGTTTTTCATCCAGGGCTTCGCGCACGCGGATCAGCAGATCGTCGAAAAACATCATCGGTCGCTGTTGTTTCCGGCTTTCAAGCTTGCGGTCGGCATAGGGGAAAAAGCGATAGCGCAAGGCGGCCAGCCATTGGTCCAGGGCCACATTGAGCCTGGCCGCCTCGTCGTACATTTCCTGGCATTGATCAAAGAAGGGGTGAAGCGGCGGCGTTTGCCCCTTGCGCACGGAAGCCGCAATTTTATCCGCCGTGAAATAAATCAATGACGGGCAGGGCGGAAACAGGGAGGTCCTGGAGCGCAGGAAGTAACCCAGCGCCCGGCACCAGGCACCCAGTTTCTGTTCCCGTTTGGTCATTCCGGACGGCGGGCCGGCCGCTGGTTTAAGGGAGCCGTAAATATTGCCTTTCAGACCTGGATTTTTAAGGAGGGTCGCAATCTCGGTCTGGACCCCGGGCCATTGACGGCGCAAAGTTTCACGATGGCGGCGATAGGGGTGAAAATCGATGGGAGGGAAATCCGGAAAGACCGGGATAACGTGAAGATCCGGCAGGCGATAGCGCTGGTAGAGGTGAGCCAGGGTTTCCGGACCGCGAAGCCGGTCGAGCGCATGGGCGGTGAGCTCCGGCGATGCTTCAAAAAAAACTTCGCGCCAGTAGTCGTCGGCGATTTCCTGAAGCCAGGCGGATGGGTCGGCAACGAGTTCGACCTCGAAGGGGCTGCCGGTTTCGAACGCCATTTCGGTGAGCAGCCGCTGGCAGAAACCATGGATCGTGAAGATTGCGATGCGGTCGAATTCACGCAAAGCCGCTACAACGCGTTCGCGGATCCGGGCCGGTGATGCCACCCGTTCGACCAGTTCCCGCAGGGTGTCGTCCAGGGGACCTTCACCATCGATAAAACGCCGAACAGCGATCAGTTGGCGCCGCAGACGGTCGCGCAGTTCCGCCGTGGCGGCCGTGGTAAAGGTAACAACCAGAATCCGGTCCGGTTCGATTTGATTTTCGAAAAGCAGGCGCAGGAAAATGGCCGTCAGGGCATAGGTTTTCCCAGTCCCGGCACCGGCCTCGATCAGGCAGGCCCCCTCGGTCAGTTGGTTACGAACAATATCGAAAGGTTCCATTGAACACCGCGCTTGGAGATGGAAATCGCGGCCGTCACGGCGACAGCGCTTTGAAATCGCAACGGTTGCCCGCGGTTATGGCACCACGGTATCCGGCGGTAAATCCTGCCGCGGAACGATGTTGCAGGAACCACTGGCCGGGTCGAAAACGATGACCGCCCTGCCCTTCTCTATCTGCCGCCGGACCGCAGCCACTTTCTGCACCAGTGAAAAGGACGAATGGCCGTAATCGGTGCCTTCACGACCGACATAGGCTTCGAGCAGACCCTGCAAGGCCTCCCGGCTCAGTTCCTCAAACGGGACCAGAATAATTTCGGGCATGCTCCCCCGCATCTACAACCGTAAGGTGCGCATCAATCCGGCCGCGGTGTTAGAGGATTGAATCCTGAATGCGGGTGTCAAAAACCCGCTGGCTTTTGCGTTCCGACCTTGGCAGGGATCCATAGGCAACGACTTCCACCTCCGGGGTGACCATGAGCTCCCGTTTGATTTTTTTGATCAATCGGGCCGGCAGGGCTTCCGCCACGGGCAGCTGCCCCCGCTGGTCTATTTCCACGACGATCCGCATGATCCCCCTTTCGGAGGCGTCCCGGCTGAGGTGAATCTGGTATTCCGACCCCAGCTCCGGAATCTCGGAGAGGATTTTGTCGATGTGGGAGGGGTAAATATTCACGGCGCGAAAGATGAACATGTCGTCCGTGCGGCCCATGATGCGCGAGTGGCGGGGCATGATGCTGCCGCAGGTGCAGACCCCCGGTATGATGCGGGTGATATCGCGGGTGCGGTAGCGGATAAGGGGTACCGCCTCTTTTTTGAGGGTTGTCACCACCATTTCGCCCCATTCCCCTTCCGGCACCGGTTCGAGGGTTTCCGGATCCAGGATTTCAACGATGTAATAATCCCCCCAGTAATGAATGCAGTCGTGATGCGGGCATTCGATTCCGGTCCCGGGCCCGTAGAGTTCAGTCAATCCGGTGATGTCGAACAGTTCGGCCTGGCCGAAGAGCTCGGATATTTTCTGGCGCATGGAACGGGAGGAGCGCTCGGATCCGTAGATCACCTTGCGGATATTGACCCGCCCGGTAAGGCCCCGCCGGTGGATCTCTTCGGCCAGCAGAAGCCCCATGGAGGCGGTGCAGCACAATACGGTGGATTGCATATCGAGCATGAACTGGCACTGCAGGTCCACGTTGCCCGGCCCGGCCGGCAGGGCCATGGCACCAATTTTTTCGCAGGCGGCCTGGAATCCGACTCCGGCCGTCCAGACGCCGTAACCGACGGCAATCTGGACGCGATCCTCCGCTGTCAGGCCGGCCATTTCATAGCAGCGGGCGAAAAAATGGGTCCAGTCATCCACGTCTTTGCGGGTATAGCACAAGTTTTTGCGTTTACCGGTGGTGCCGCTGCTGGAATGGATGCGCACAATTTTCTCAAAGGGCACGCAGCGCAGCGGAAAGGGATACCCTTGCCTGAGGTCGTCGGCCGTGGTGATCGGTAGACGTTGCAGGTCATCCAGGCTCTTGATATCCGCCGGCCTGATCCCGATCGCATCGAATTTTTGGCGGTATTCAGGAGAACCGTTGTAAGCGTGCGCTGCGGTCCATTGAAGGCCTTCGACCTGATGGGTCTGCAGTTCTTCCAAAGTGCGAAAGGAGGGCATGAAGGTGGGGGATCTCATTGGTTTTTCTCCTGGCCGTTTTTTGATAATTCGGTCAACCTACCAGCACGCCTGCGGCCTGTCAAACAATCGCTGAATCACCTTGACAAGGCGGCCGGGGCGGCCTCGCCGGACGGTCGCAGTCGGTCAGGCCTTCAACAAGCGAACAACTTGATTGTTTCCCCGCGACGGTCTAATGTTCATCCTTCCGGCCGCCCCGATGACAGTGTCGGCGGTCGAAATGTCATTGTGAAATGCCCCTACTCACTCCAAGGAGTCTTGACCATGAAAAAGGAATCGGACCAGGGCTATGCCGCCAAACATGATGCCTCCGTTGCGGTGGACGCCGATCTTTCCCGGGCGCTTGAAAGTGCAATAAAGAATGGCGGCCTGCGCTGCCAAACCGCCCATGCGATCGCCCGCCGCCAAAACAAATCCCCGCTTGAAGCCGGAACGGCTGCTGACCTGCTGAATGTGCGCATCGTTCGCTGTCAACTCGGCCTCTTCGGTTATTTGCCGCGCAAACGGATCGTTAAACCCGCCGAGACCGTCGATCCGGCCCTGGCCGCTGAAATCAGGGCCGCCCTGGAAAACGGCCGCCTGCCATGTAAAACGGCCTGGGCGATCGCCGACCGTCGTCAACTGCCGCGCCTGGCCGTTGCCGAAACCTGCGAAGCGCTGAAAATCAAGATGTGCGACTGTCAGTTGGGGGCTTTCTAGATATCGTCGGGATGAGGTCTGGGGACCCGGCCGGAAAAAACAGAGATGACGCCGGTTTCCGGTTCGTGTTCTAGATGCGTCCAGGGGCGCGCGGGGGACCAGGCTGTCTCCGGCGGTAAGCCCAACCGGACGCGCTGTTTTAATCCAGCGTATTGGCGACCCGAAAGGGCGTACAGCGCACCGCCAGACTGCCTTTGCGCACCCAGAGTCGCACCATGTTGAGCGATTCATCCTCCAGGCTGCTGATGCTCGGCAAATCTTCGGCAAAGGTGATGTCTTCCAGGCCAAATTCGTAATAGAAGGTATTCTGGCTGAAAGGGTCGGCGATCAAGATGACCCTGTCCGGGTCATTGGGATGTTTGAAGGGCGATCCGGAGTAGGCAATATGGTTTTTGGTCAGCTGCCGGCGGTCGGCCGGTGGGTGATATTTCTGGACTTCGAATTTACCGGCCTTCTGGAGAAAAGACGTGATGCCCATGGGCGCCTCCTCGACCATTCGCTTGCAATGGCTCTTAATTCAATGCGCC
>JAERRP010000063.1 GCA_016735415.1 Desulfobacterales bacterium
CGGTGCGGCCATGGGGTTTTTACCCTGCGGGCTCTCCTTCGGTGCTTTTTCGCGTGCTCTGGCGGTGCAGGACCCGCTTGCGGGGGCCGCCCTGACCTTCGTTTTCGGTCTGGGCTCCCTGCCCGTCCTGCTGCTGCTGGGCAGTGGTCTGGCCCCGCTCATTCGGCGCTACCGGCGGCACTCGGATATTCTGGCGGGCGCACTGATGGTGGGGATGGCAGCGGCCCTGGTGATCAATAGCGCCACCGCCATCGGGTTCTGACAGGCGCTCTTCAACATCCGACCGAACGACCCTGAAATAAAAAATGGGTTGGGCGTGTAACCTGTTGATCGATCCATGTTCTTATCATTAAGACCCTTTAAACCTTATCAGGAGCGTAAAATTGAATATTCGACGAACGGTTTCGCTGACGGCCGCTCTCGCGTTTGTGGTGATGCTGCTGACCAGTGTGGTGCTGTATATCGTGCCCCAGGGCCGCGTGGCCTACTGGGCCGACTGGCGCCTGGCGGGGCTCTCCAAAACCCAATGGGGGGAAATCCACATCAACACGGGGCTTCTTTTTCTTGTGGCCCTGGGACTGCACGTCTATTACAACTGGAAGCCGCTGACCCTCTATCTGAAGGATCGCGCCCGACGCTGGAAAGTGTTGACCCCGGAATTCAACCTGGCCACCGTCCTGGTGGCGGTCTTCATCGGCGGCACCCTTGGGGGTTGGCCGCCCTTTGCGACGATTTTATCATTCCAGGAGGCTATCAAGACGGCCGCCGCTCAAAAGTATGGCGAACCGCCTTACGGCCATGCCGAGCTTTCATCCCTGGAAGCGTTCGCCCGCAAAATGGGGATCGATCCGCAGGCCGCCCGTGCGATGCTGACAGCGGCCGGCTACCGGGTGACCGACGGACAGCAGTCGTTGCAGGACCTGGCCGCGACCAACGGCGTATCGCCGCAGCGGCTCTATCAGACCATGATGGCGACGCGGTCCGCGGCGGCTTCGGCCTCTTCCCGGGAAATACCGCAGACGCCGCCTGCGGGAATCGGCAAGCTCTCCCTGGAGGCCTTCAGCCGCCAGTACGGCCTGGACTCTCAGAAACTGCTCCAGTCTCTGGAAAATCAGGGCCTCGAGGTCCGCGCCGATATGACCATCAAAGCCATGGCCGCAGCCAACAACCGCAGCCCGGTGGATCTCTACGATCTTCTCAGGACCGTCGCGTCCGCATCCTCTGCCCCTTAGGGCGCGCGCAAAAAAAACGTACATTTTAAGCGCCGATGCATCCCGCCCGGCGGCGTTGCGAAAGCTTGGAATAGGCCGGCTATTCCTGCGCTTTCACGCCTTGTACCGACGGGCGCCTCAAAGCTGAACTTTGTGAACTTATTTTTACGCGAACCTTGAGGGCGCCGCCTACGGCCGCTCAGCCCTGGATACGTGCCGGCGTTACCGTTTTGAACGGCAAGACCGTGCCGGCCTGCCGGCGGGCGAAAGCGTCCGCGTCCGCTTTGCGATCGAACGCGAAGGCCTCCCGGCCCATGGGCCCCATTTTTGGGGTACCGACCACATAGTAAGCTGTGCGGGCACTGATCCACGTGCCGGAGGCATAATCGACGACCCAGATCAGAAAGGGATCGACCTTGCGATCGGTGTATCGGGCTGAATCCTGTAAAAAAGTGAAAAGACACTGGGTGGAGCAGAAGTGATGGATATTTTTGTCCCGGGTCTGGATCTGACCTTTGTGGCGTGGATAGCGGGCCGGAAACATCTCGCAGACGGGACAGCGGTCCCGGTTGTCGCGCGGTTCGACGATCTTCTTCATCGTCTTTCTTCGGCCGGCAATGACCTTGTTTTCTTTGGGAACCCCCTGGCGGGCCAGTTCGAAAGCCGCCTCGAAAGCCACCACCCGGCCACCACAGGATTGGCTGAAGCGGGTCGCGGCATCCCTGGTTTCAAGGGCGATTTTGCTCTGCATGGTCATGGTGCCCCTGGCGCTGGAGCCGACCACAAAAAAAGCGGTTTCGGCGGGGTGCATCATTTCCGGTTGGGTGTAGAGCGCGACCTTGACATTGCGCGGGGTTTCGCCTGACTTCAGGGCCATGTCCGCCAGGCAATGGAAAGAACAGGCCCCGGACGGACCTTCCGGGTTTTCAAACGTCATCCAGGTGCGGGCCCACATGGCGCGGACCATACCGCAGTTGGGGCACTGCCCTTTGAATTGCAGGTTGGGGGGGGCGATCGGGTGCGGGATCTGGCAGGGATCGCCGGCTTTAAGGGGCAGCGGCCAGACCAGCATGACACCTGCGGCCGCCAGGCTCGATAGGATAAATTCACGTCTGTTCCGGGGGTGCAAAGTGTTGCCCTCCTATGGGGAGCATGATTTCCGCCAATGACATGGATAAGGGCCACCCGAAAAACGGCGGTGGTCGGCCATAAGCGGCTTGGATTTAGCAGCACAATCCGGTATGGATAATCTTTTTCGAATCGCTGCGGCGTCAGTTGCGGAAATTATCGCAAATAGCGACCCATGGCAAACACCGCCGGAACAGGAGACGAAAGAGGATGGCGTGGAAGCCCCCCCAATGGTTTGGCGACCGGAAACGGAGTGCGCAACTGGATCGGCATGTCGACCAATCGCATGTGGCCCAGTTCGGATACCGGCAGATGCCGACGCCGGAGAAGGTCGACTGGGTGCGCCGGCATTTCAACCGTGTCGCCCCCCGTTATGACTTCATGAACACGCTGCTCAGTTTTGGTATCCAGTACGTCTGGAAGCGGGAAGCCATTCGTATGATGGGGCTGGCGCCCGGCGACCGGATCCTGGATGTCTGCGGGGGGACCGCCGACCTGGCCATCATGGCGGCCGATCGCATCGGCCCCCGGGGCGTCGTCGTGGTCTATGACATCAACTGGGCCATGATCCAGGCCGGGGTTCCCAAACTGACGGGCAAATCCGGGGCCGGCTGCATTCGTTTTGTCCAGGGGGATGCCGAAAAAATCGCCTTTGGGGACAATACCTTCGACGCCGTCATGGTGGGGTTCGGCATCCGCAACGTGACCCACATGCAGCAGGGATTTCGCGAGATGTATCGCGTGCTCAAGCCGGGCGGCAGGTTCCTGTGCCTGGAGTTCTCCAAACCGGTCAATCCGCTTTTTCGCCGGCTCTACGATGTTTATTCGTTTTATGTCATGCCCTTCCTGGGCCGGGTGCTGGCCGGATCGGCGGAATCCTATGCCTGCCTGCCCGAAACGATTCGCCTCTTTCACCTCCCGGATGAAATCAATGCCATCCTGGAAGCCATCGGGTTTGGCGATGTCCGCTACCGGCGCATCACCAACGGTATCGCTGTGGCGCATATCGGGCGGAAGGCGCACTAGACCTCAAACAGTTTCAGGCCACGGGACCGTACCCCCGGGCTGCGTTTTGAGTTCCCTTTTTATTGGTTATAGGTCCGTTTTTTTACGGGGTCTAAACCAGCAGACGCAGGGCCACAATTACGAACAATGCCAGGGGATAGTAGCTGGCGCGGTTGAAGAGGCGCATGGCATCGGCTTTGCGGGTTGAGCCGTGCAGCTGCCAGGCCGGCCACAGCAGAAGGTAGAAGCCGACCCCGGCCGTGGCGGTCAGGGCCAGTGGTCCGAAGTGGGCCTGGGAAAGTCGGAACAGCACCAGGTTGGCCAGAACGGCAAAAAAAAGCGACCCCAGAATGATATCGCGGGTTTTGTTCTGACCGAAGATGACCGGGATCGTGCGGGCTCCGAATTTACGGTCTTCTTCAATGTCGGTCCAGTCGTTGGGGGCGTTCTGCCCTCCGATTTCCCACAGGAAAATCATCAGGAACAGAAAAACCAGGAAAAACGACGACGGGTGTGGATCCACGGCAAAAACCGCGGCGAGCGCGCCGACGCTTTTAACGGCGCCGCTCACGAAAACGCGGTAGGGGCTGACACGCCACAGGATGCAGTAGACCGTTTCGAGCAGGCACCCGGCGGCGAAGATGACCAGGCAGACTGGGTTCAGCCAGTAGGCCCCGCCCGCGGCAACGAGGCCCCAGCCGGCGGCCCATACCACCCCGTCGCGGAAAGGCAAGAGGCCCTGGGCCATGGGATGGCGTACCAGCAGCGCGTCCAGATCGTTGGCATGGACGTCGTTATTGAAGCCGCCGGCCTTGAGTTTGGCCTGGTCGGAGCGGTACCCGACGATATCGTTCAGGGCGTAGACGGCGGTGTAGCCGGCGAAAACGGTCAGCAACCCGACCAGGATCGTTAAGAAGGGGGGATAGGCCCCCAGCCACAGCAGGGCGGCCAGGCAGGGGGTTGTCATGTCGATCAGTCCATGGGGGGTCCGGGACAGGGCCCAGAAGAGCTTCAAGCGCTCAGCACCGTGGAAATGCCGCGAATGGGTCTGTGCTTGCAATGGTCGTGATCCGATCGTCATGCCCGCGGCCTTACGCCGCTCGAGTGTCGGGCGGAAGCGGTTGACCGCCCGGTGGCGATCGTGCCGTTCCCCATAGCATGCGGGGGTAAGAGCGTCAACGGCCGGGCCGCGCGACCCGCCGGAGGTTCAGTCCGGTCGCGTTCGAGCCGTTAAGGCCGAAAGGGTGTCAGTACTTCGTCAGCGCAATCCCGGGCGAAATCCAGAATCCAGGGCGCATAGCGGCCGAGACGGTAGATCTGTGCCATGGCCCCGGAAACGCCTTGCCTGGCGATGACCGGATCGGCCAGGGCCAGGATGCGGGGCATCAAAAGCGCGTTGACGTAAGGAATGTTGTTGTCCCGGCAGTAGGTGGCGCCCCGACCGTCATCCATGAGGATGAACTGCCCGGCCCCCGTCAGGTAATGCTGGATGCATTCCCGTTCCCCGGGACCCATGCCGGCCAGATCCGGGTCGCGGGTTTCTGGGCCGGCGGCGGCAGGCAGTACGTCAATCCGACCCTGCTCGACCAGACCCTGGAAAAAGGCCGCACCGGGGTACCCGGGGACGGTCAGCTCCCGGACGGCGGCCCGACCGGTTCGGAGACGATAATGGTCCAGCGTGGCGTCGAACCAGCCGGATTTGAACAGCAGGATAGCGGAAGACGTGTCGATCAGAACGGATTTCATTGCCCCGGCTGCCGATCGCGCTTACTGAAACAAATCGGTACTGATGTAGCGCTCTCCCGTACTGGCCAGAATGACGACTATTTTACATCCGCGGCTCTCCGGTCGTGCGGCCATTTTGAGAGCCGCGGCCACGGCCGCGCCGGAGGAAATTCCGCAGAGGAGGCCTTCTTCCCCGGCCAGGCGCCGGGCGGTGGCAAAGGATTCGTCGTTTGTAACGGTGACGACCGTGTCGATGAGGTCGCGATCGAGGACCTCCGGCACGAATCCGGCCCCAATCCCCTGGATTTTATGGGGCCCGGCCGTCCCGCCGGAGAGCACCGGCGAGTCGGCCGGTTCGACCGCCACGGTCAGGAAATCCGGGTTGCGCGGCTTCAGGGCCTGGCTGATCCCGGTAAGCGTACCACCGGTCCCCACCCCGGACACGAGCATGTCCACATTACCTTCCATGTCGGTCCAGATTTCTTCGGCCGTGGTTTCACGATGGATTCGGGGGTTGGCCGGGTTGCTGAACTGGTCGGGCATGAAACTGTTTTCAGTCTGATCCAGGATTTCCACGGCCTTGGCGATGGCGCCTTTCATACCGCCGCTGCCGGGCGTCAGCACCAGTTCGGCGCCCAGGTGGGTCAACAGCTTGCGGCGCTCCCGGCTCATGGTTTCGGGCATGGTGAGGCACAGGCGGTAGCCCCGGGCCGCACAGATAAACGCCAGGGCAATGCCGGTATTTCCGCTGGTGGGTTCCACGATCAGGGTGTCCGGTCCGATTCGGCCCGCGGCTTCGGCCGCAGCGATCATGGCACCGGCAATGCGGTCCTTGACACTGCCCAGCGGGTTGAAAAATTCGAGTTTGGCATAGATATCGGCATCGTAATCGGCCGCAATGCGATTCAGGCGCACCAACGGGGTGCGCCCGATGGTTTCCACGATGGAAGGGTATCGGTTCATGGCGTGTTCCTTATTTGTAGACCAGTTTGGGAGTTTCCAGCATGACGCGTGTGCTGGGCGGGATGGATTCGGTCAGCCAGACGCTGCCACCGATGGTGGAGTTGGCGCCGATGACCGTTTCGCCGCCCAGGATGGTGGCACCGGAGTAAATGATCACATTGTCTTCGATGGTCGGGTGCCGCTTTTTGTAACGCAGCGCGTTCACCATCTCGGGTGTCAATGACAGTGCGCCCAGGGTCACGCCCTGGTAAATACGGACATTTTCCCCAATTTCCGTGGTTTCGCCGATAACGACGCCGGTGCCGTGATCGATCACGAAACGGCTGCCGATCCGGGCGCCGGGATGGATGTCGATGCCGGTCAGGCTATGGGCATGTTCCGTCATGATGCGCGGCAGCAAGGGCACTTTCAGGTCGTAAAGCTGGTGGGCCAGCCGGTAGACCGATTGCGCGTACATGCCGGGATAACTAAAAATGATTTCGTCGAAACTCTTGGCGGCCGGATCGCCGTCAAACGCGGCTTGCACGTCGGAGGCCAGGATTTTGCGGATGGCGGGGATGGCCCGCAGGACTTCCAGGGCCACCTCGTAGCCGCGTTCGGTGCCCTGCCCACAGGGTTTGTCATAGCGGAAACAATCGTGGCGGATGCTCAGGGTGACCTGTTGGGAGAGCATGTCGAAGAGTTGCGAGACCGCCTGGCCCAGGCTGTAGCGAAGATTGACCGGGTCCAGTTTTTCGGGCGAAAAATAGCCTGGGAAAACCATCTGGCGGAATTTGTCGATGATGACCACCACCGAATCGCGCGAGGGGATCGGGTCGTATTCCACATGGGTAAAGCATTTAACGTCATCGCAGATGTGGATGATGTCCTCCGCGATTCGGGGCAGCTGTTCCCGGTAGCAGGATAGCGTTTCCGCCTCGTGGGTGCAGGCGTCTTTCATCAATTTGAGTTTGTCGTCCATGACGATGGCCACCTTTGGGGATTGCGCTGGGGTTCAACGGCAATATGGGGGTCTTGCATCCGGTTGTCAAACCGGATGGAGTCTGCGGCCAAGAGCTTTCAAGGCCGGGGACCACATCGATATTGTGGCCTGCCAGGGCGGCTGCATCCGGGAATTCGCGCGGACCAATCCTGCCAGGATACACGGCGACAGGTCCAAGGCCGGAAGGGTGCTGGAGGGCAAGTCCAGCGGCAATTTTTTCATCGCGGCCCAACGGAATCGCCTGAATCGTTCCGGCAGGTCTTTGCTTTTTGGCTTTAATGCTTAATATTCCGGTCGGATCAAATGGATCGTGGTGACGGCCGCTGGTGGTATCTGATCGCCACGGGGCCAGAAAAACGCGGAGGGGTATTTATGTGGGAGTATACTGACAAGGTCAAAGAGCATTTTCTCAACCCGCGCAATGTCGGGATTATCGAGAATGCCGACGGCATGGGTGAGGTGGGGTCGCTGGCCTGCGGCGATGCCTTGACACTGTATTTCAAGCTGGATGGCGAGGGTTTCATCCATGATGCCAAATTTCAGACCTTTGGCTGTGCCAGTGCCATTGCGTCGTCTTCGGCCCTGACCGAGATGCTGATCGGCAAAACCCTGGAAGAGGCCGAAAAGATCTCCAACCAGGACATTGCCGATTATCTGGGGGAATTGCCCAAGGAAAAAATGCATTGCTCCGTCATGGGTCAGGAAGCCCTCGTAAAGGCCATCGCCCAGTACCGGGGGGACATCACCCGGGAAGTCGAAGGTGAGATTGTCTGTGAATGCTTCGGCATTACGGACCGCGAGATCGAAAAGACCGTCCGGGAACATCGTTTGACATCGATCGAAGACGTCACCGGGTATCTCAAGGCCGGCGGCGGTTGTGGGAACTGCCATGACAAAATTCAGCAGATCATGGACGGCGTCTTCGGCAAACCGGTGCGTATCCTGCCCCGGCCTGAAAAGATGACCAACATTCAGAAAATCAAACTGATCGAGGAAACCCTGGAGCGTGAAATCCGGCCGACGTTGCGGCAGGACGGCGGTGACATCGAGCTGGTGGATGTGGAGGGCAACCGGGTGGTCGTCAACCTGCGGGGAACCTGCGCGAGCTGCAGCAAATCGCAGGTGACCCTCAAGAGCTACGTCGAATCCAAATTGCGTGAACTGGTCACGGATGATCTCGTGGTGGAGGAGAACCGCCTATGAAGACCATTTACCTGGACAACAACGCCACCACGCGGGTGGCACCCGAAGTGGTGGCGGAAATGCTGCCTTATTTCAGCGAGTATTACGGCAATCCCTCCAGCATGCATAGTTTCGGCGGGAATCTGGGGTTGAAGGTCCGCGAGGCACGGGCCCGCATCGCCGAGCTGCTTGGTGCGCATCCGGACGAGATTCTTCTGACCAGCGGCGGCACCGAAAGCGATGCCACGGCCATCCATGCCGCCCTGGCCGCCAATCCTCTGAAACGCCACATTGTGACCACCCGGGTTGAACACCCCGCCATCAAGAGTCTTTTCGAGCGCTACGGGAAGAACGGTTATCGGGTCACGTTCATTCCGGTCAACGGGGAAGGATGCTTCGAACTGGACAGGCTTTATGGCAGTCTATCGGACGATACGGCTGTGGTCAGCATAATGTGGGCCAACAACGAAACCGGCGTGCTTTTCCCTGTGGACGAAGTGGCGGCAGAACTCAAGGCTCGCGGGATCGTTTTCCATACCGATGCCGTTCAGGCCGTGGGAAAGGTGCCCATCGACCTGGCCCGCACGGGTGTGGACTTGTTGTCCCTGTCCGGCCATAAATTCCACGGTCCCAAGGGGATCGGTGCCCTTTACATCCGCAAGGGAACCAAATTCAAGCCTCTGATGATCGGCGGCCATCAGGAACACGGACGACGGGCGGGAACCGAAAACGTTCCCGGCGTCATCGGTCTGGGCAAGGCCTGTACCCTGGCCCGGGAAAACCTGGATGACGTCAACGGGCGGCTGCGGGGGTTGCGGGATCGGCTGGAAAACGCCCTGCTCGAATCCGTGCCCCAGTGCATGGTCAACGGCGATCGGCACAACCGCCTGCCCAACACTTCCAGTATCGCCTTCGAATACGTGGAAGGGGAGGCCATTCTGTTGATGATGAACGAGTGGGGAATCTGTGCTTCGTCAGGCTCGGCCTGCACCTCGGGCTCGCTGGAGCCCTCGCACGTGCTGCGCGCCATGGGGATTCCGTTTACCGCGGCCCACGGCTCGATCCGCTTTAGCCTGAGCCATTATACCACGGCCGAAGAAATCGACCTGGTCATCGAGAAAACGCCCCCGATCATCGCACGCTTGCGTCAGATGTCACCCTTCTGGAAGCAGACCGTCCAATCCTGAGGCGTGCCTTTCCGCTTTCAGGTCCGAACGCCGGCCGATGGCACGGCAGGCGCTCGGTCGCCTGGATTTTTTCTTACAACGTCGTCACACGGTATTTCTTGTTGAAATGTACGGGGTGATAGGAGAGTTTGGCTTTGCGCAGACCCTCGTCCCCCAGGTCCTGCTCCCGGTTGGCGAATTCATAGCGATCACCCAGGCTTTCCAGAAACATCTGGTTGATGGCTTGGTAGATGCCTTTATAGGCCGGGCAGCCCTTTTCGAAATGGACCAGGATAGTCTGTCGATCCAGCGGTTCGGCAATGGTGTAGGCCCCGATCATATCGTCGATCAGAACGGCGGCGCCGGTGAGATGGGGAAAGTGATCCCAGGACAGGAAGGTCCGCTGGATGGCCCGGTTTTCAGCCGCCAGCACGTCGGTGGCCTCACAGTCCCGCCAGGTGCACCAGTCGTCCTGGAGGGCCAGGGCCTGGTCGATCATGGCCTCTGAAAAGGGCTCGAAGCGATAATTGTATTTACGTTTGAACTGGTTCAGCAAATTTTTCTTTTTGTGAAAGCGGTTGCCTTTGAGACCGACCAGTTCGGCCACGCTGTAAACGTAATCCCAATTACCTCTTTCTTCTTCCATCCGAATTTGTATTTTGCAGCATTGCTGCCATAACTCGGCGAGTTGTTCCGGGACCCGGATGATGACGGTTTGCGACAGGAACTGCGGCCATACCGCCGTCCAGTCGACATTACCCCAGGGGCCCAGCGGGGCCCAATAGACGGGCCGGGG
>JAERRP010000360.1 GCA_016735415.1 Desulfobacterales bacterium
ACCGGCTCCTGCTCATGTTGGATGGAATCCAGCCCGGAACGTTCAGCCCCACCAGACGGATATCGTTGTAGCGAACCGTTTCGAAAACCGGTGCATAGCGGTCAAAATCAAATCCCCAGCCTGCCCGGCGGACATACCAGTGGGTTTTCCGGATAAAGGTTTCGCGGTCAAGCTGACCGGCAGGCCACTCCGCCAGGATCGGATCATAGCGATGGTCAAACATCTCCATGCCCACGGACAGGTCGGGATGCCTTGCATGCAGGGACTCGATCAGACGGGCCTGGATGGCATGGTGGGCCGCGTTGGTGTGGGTTTCGCCCACATAAACGATTCGGACCTGCTCGAGGTCATCGAGCAAGTCTTCATAGGAAACCGCTGTACGGGTCTGCGCCGAGAGAATGGTATCGACCGAAAATTGCTGGCCGGTATCCTTGATGGTCATTTTAACCGGTGCCATGGCGCATCCTTCCCAAATCAGGCCGGCCAGGAAAAACCCGGTCAACAGCCGGGTGACAGGGTGCGTCATCATAGACGGCAATTTCATGCTGATCGTCTCCCATCCTTGCATTTTCAAATGAATTATGTCAGGTGTTTTTAAAGCGTATACGAAGATTTAAATAAAGAAGTTGAGACGACCAGAGCACCAAGTCAAGCAGAATTTTTACAATGAGCCTCGAAAAAAACCCTGTTTTCCGCCGCGCCATCATCCCCTGGTACGATTCCGATCGGGTCTGCTGGATCGTCGTCGGGTTTATGGCCGTCACCGCCCTTTTCAGTGCCGCCGGCATATCCGTAGCCATGGAGGAACTGGCCTTCCTGAACTACATCTGGCTTCCGCTGCTGCTCATTCTGCTGAGCACAGGTACCGCCGTCGCTACACTTATCCGCATGATTCGCCGCTACATCGACCGCCGTTCCCACTGAATGCACGCATTGATGAGAGCGCTTCAAAAAAAATCCCGCGCCGTTCCCTCATAAGAGGAGACGGGCGGGACCAGGGAGGGGACCGATGAACACCGCAACTATTTTTTAGAAACCAGGGTGTCGTTTACATAACGCAATATCGTAACGAATTGATCGGGTTCGTAATAACCGAGAAAATTCCGGAGCTTGCTGCCATTGGATGAAAGGAACCAGTTGTCGGGCACCGGACGGATGTTGTACCTGGCCGCGACCTTATGATTTTTGGCCGTATTGACCCGGATGGCAATGAAATCGGTGTTGAGCATCTTGACCACGGAAGGGTTGCGGAGAGTGGTCGACTGCATCTCTTTGCAGTACTCGCACCAAGTCGTATAGAAATGCAGATACACCTGCTTGTTCTGCTTTTGAGCCAGAGCTATTCCTTCTTTGTAGTTATGCCATTTAATGCGGCTGGACGCTTTCTGCTTCGCACCCGCCATGGCCAAACTGGCCGTCAGACAAAACGAAACGATTAAGATTGGAATCAAAAGCTTTAATTTTTTCATAGCGTATACCTCTTATTGCTTGGTTTCAGCCGGCGGGCAGTCCTTGCGCCGCTGGTGCGATCAACGACCACAACATGCCGAATCGATCAAAGACCAGGGCCATCCCCAGTCCGATCAGCAGTACGCCGGTTGCCACATTGATGAATTTCAGTACGGGCCTGGCTTTTTGCAGGAAAACGAGCATCTGGTTGATAAATACCGACATGAGGAGAAAGGGGATCCAGAGACCGAAAGAATAAACGGTCAGCAATAAAACCCCCTCCAGCACGGTGTCTTCACTGGCCGCCAGAATCAAAATGGCGCCCAGGATCGGTCCAATACATGGGCTCCATCCGGCCGCGAAGGCCATCCCGACCAGCACCGTGCCCAGGATATGAGCGGGCTTCTTGCGGAGATGAACCCTTTTGTCCATTTCGAGAAGCCGGATTCGGAAAAGTCCGATCAGGTGGAGTCCGAAAATGATAATGATCGACCCGCCAAAAATCCGGATAATATAGTTGTAGCGCATTACCAATCCACCCAGCAGGGAGGCGGAAGCACCCAAAAGAATGTTGACCAGGGTAAACCCCAGCCCGAAGGCGAAAGTTGCTTCGATCACCTTGCGCCGTAGACCGCTGGGCTGGTCGCCGGTCAATTCTTCCAGGGAATAGCCGGAAATAAAGGTAAAGTAGGCCGGGACCAGTGGCAGGATGCAGGGCGAGAGGAATGAAGTTATCCCGGCGGCAAAAGCCGCGGGGTATGTAATCGACTCATAAAGCATGGCTGATTCGGGAAGAAAGGCCCTGTTCGATACAAAAAAACCTTGGCACTCCCCGGTCTCCTATCGGATTTCCCTCTCTATACAGGGTCGGATAATGCGGTCCACTTGTTAAAAGCAAGTTATGTGCCTCGTTAAATGATAATAATTTCGCCTGTCATTTCAATGTAAAACAAATGCAAGCGCTTTGAGGCCAACCTTCGGGTGACAAAAAATGTCAATCCCATGACATTCCCTGTCACCCTCCTGACATCTTCTCCGGGTATTCTTCCAAACCACCTCGTAAAACAGTAGACCACAGAACCTCCGGAAGGCAAGCCCCGAGCTGCCGGCGTCTCACGCCCGCGGCGGAAAAACCTTGACTTATGAAATATTATCGTCAAAATGAAAAACAGATTTATTTGCAACCATCTATTATTGTTGGAAAGACTGGAACATAATGACACTACTGGGTTATTTTTTAGGCGCTTTGGCCAACATCATCTATTATGTGTTGTTCATTTACATGTGGATCATTATCATCCGGGCTGTCCTCTCGTGGGTCAGCCCTGATCCCTACAATCCGATTGTCCGGTTTATCCATAACATTACCGAACCGGTACTCTATCAGATCCGCAGGCGCCTGCCGGTTTCTTTCGGCGGCATCGACCTGTCTCCAATCGTTGTCTTTTTAATCATCATGTTCCTTCAAAGCTTTGTGGTCCGGTCTTTGCTGCATTTGTCACAGACCCTCATTCATCGATAGCGAAGGCACAGGAGATGGCCATGAAAATCACCCCTCTGGATATTCAGCAACAGCGCTTTGCCGTCCGTTTCCGCGGATTCGATGTGCGCGAAGTCGATCTTTTTCTTGAACAAATGGCCCATACCTTTGAGCAGATGCAGCGCGAAAGCGAGTCCCTGCGCGAGGAAATTCGGCGCCTGCAGTTTGAAAGCCAGGGCCTCAGGAAACGTGAAGACACCTTCAAACGCGCTATGGTGCAGTCCCAAAAAGTGCTTGAGCTCATGAAGGAAAATGCCGAAAAACAAGCGGAGCTGATCATCGCCGATGCGGAAATCAAAGCCGAAAAAATCGTCAGCCGGTCCCAGGCCCGCCTTGATCATTTGCAGAAAGACATTGCCGAGTTCAAGCGCCAGCGCGTCCAGATCGAGGTTGAAATCGCCGCGGTCATCGAGACCCATGCCCGGTTACTGGAAATCAGCCGCGAGGGCATGCGGCAGGACGATGAAGCGGATGAAAAGATCACGGTGTTTAAAAACAGCCCGCTTTGACGAACGAAGGTTCCCGCTTGTCTGCGTTTGGGAAACCACTCGCCGAATTCCGATGTCGCCGGCGCCAATCCCCCGGAACTGCAATGTGCTGATCGAATCAGGAGACACTTATGGCCAAAATTGATGCCTTCTTTAAACTCATGAACGAACAGGGCGCCTCCGACCTTCATCTGACGTCCGGGCAACAGCCCGCTTTGCGTATTCGCGGCGATATCGAGCGCATCAAATACAAAACCCTCGATAGCGACGAACTTCGCGGTATGTTGTACGAAATCGCCCCCGAGGACAAAATCAAGGTGTTTGAAGAAACCGGCGATATCGATTTCGGTTACGAAATTCCCGGTCTGGCCCGTTACCGCTGCAACTTCTTCATGCAGAAAAACGGCGTGGCTGCCGTATTCAGGGAGATTCCGGATACCATTATGACCATCGAGCAACTGGGGCTGCCGAAGGTGATCGGCAAGCTTGCGGGCCTGCCCCGCGGGCTGGTACTGGTAACGGGCCCCACTGGAAGCGGCAAATCCACTACGCTGGCGGCGATCGTGCATGAATCCAACCGCACCCGTAAAGACCACATCATTACCATTGAAGACCCGATTGAATTTGTTCACCAGAGCCAGATGTGCATCGTCAACCATCGTGAGGTCGGGCTGCACACCAAAACGTTTTCCTCGGCCTTGCGGGGGGCCTTGCGTGAAGATCCCGATATCATTCTGGTGGGCGAAATGCGGGATCTCGAAACCATCTCGCTGGCCATTGAAGCGGCCGCCACCGGCCATCTGGTGTTTTCGACCCTGCATACCTCCAGCGCCCCCAAAACAGTCGATCGTACCATCGAAGTCTTTCCGCACGACCAGCAGGAGCAGATCCGTTCCACGCTCTCCGACGGCCTGAGGGCGGTTGTGGCCCAGGTACTGTTCAAACGCGTCGACATCAAAGGACGGGTGGCCGCACTCGAAATCCTGATCGGGACGGCGGCCGTACGCAACCTGATTAGAGAAGCCAAGACCCATCAGCTGCCGTCCATGATGCAGACCGGGAAAAAATACGGAATGGTCCTTCTGGACGACTCCATCATGGATCTGCTCAACAAAGGCATGATCGGTGCCGACGATGCCTACCTGAAAGCGAACGACAAGGGTCGTTTCCGGCCGCTTCTCCAAGATCCGCCTGCGGATTTCACCGAGGCTTGATGTGGTGAACGCCGCCTGTGTTTACTCCCGAATAAGGAGGGGTTGACCGATGAGAAAAAATGAAATCGACCATATCCTGACCCGCATGCTCGATTCACATAAAAACGTTTCGGACCTCAACCTGACGGTGGGAAAACCCCCGCAGGTCGAAAGCTCCGGCATTCTGCTGCCCGTGGAAATGCGGCCGCCGGTCAAAGAGCTTTCCCCGTTTCAAACCGAGATAATGGCCTTGAACCTCATCAATGCCGATCGCCGCCTGACCCGCCACCTGCTGACCAACGGCTCTTGCGACCTTTCCCATGCCTTGCCCGGCAAGGCCCGGTTTCGCGTCAACATTTTCTCACAGACCGGCAACTATTCCATTGTTTTGAGAAAACTGGAGTCCAAAATCCCGACCATTAAATCGATGAACCTGCCGGAATCTTTTTACGACATCGCCAATGAGAAAAATGGCATCGTTCTTTTCACCGGCGCCACCGGTTCAGGTAAAACCACTTCCCTCGCCGCCATCCTGGACGATATCAACGAGCGTTTGTCCGCCCATGTGGTCACCCTGGAAGACCCGGTTGAATATCTGCACCCGCATAAGCAAAGCACGTTCAACCAGCGCGAACTGGGCCTGGATTTCGACAGTTATGCCAATGGGCTGCGGGCGGCCCTGCGCCAGGCCCCCAAGGTAATTCTGGTGGGTGAAATGCGGGACCGCGAAACGGTCGAAATCGGTCTCAGTGCGGCCGAAACCGGCCATCTGGTGCTCTCGACCCTGCATACGGTGGATGCCGGTCAGACCATCAACCGCATCCTGGGAATGTTTTCCACCGAGGAGGAAAATCAGGTCCGCATCCGCCTTGCCGACACCGTGCGCTGGATCGTCGGACAGCGTCTGCTGCCCAAGATCGGTGGCGGCCGGGTGGCGGCCTTTGAGGTTCTGCGCGGCAATATCCGGGTGAAAGACAGCATCCTTAACGGCGAATCGGAAGGTAAAACTTTTTACGAAATCATTCAGCAGGGTGCGGCTTTCGGTATGACCACATTCGACGATTTCATCGTGCGCCTCTACGAACAGGGTCTGATCACCCAGGAAACCGCCATGGCCTACGCGTCACGCAAAGGCATTGCCGGGCGCGGTATCGATATGGTCAAGTCGGCCCGCGGTGAAGCCACGACCGATATCGACCGTCTGGAAGTCGACCACCAGTACAGCAAAAGTCGAAAGCGTTAACCTTCAGGGAGAACAACCTTGTTCACCGCAAGAAGGGGTTAAATCGCTGTTCGCCCTGTTGTGTTACAATCGCTGTGGAATGGAAGGCAATCAAGGAGAAGCATCCCATGGAAGTCATATGTGAATCCTGCCAGGCCCGTTTCAACGTACCGGATGACAAACTGCCGGTCGGTAAAAGCCTTTCGGCCGCCTGCCCCAAATGCAAACAAAAAATTAAAATTGAAGCGCCCTCGCCTTATGCCGACCGGACTTCCACCGAGGAAGGGGATCAATACGACGCCGCCGATAAGCCCTTCGACTTTGTCGAGGAAGATGCTCTCACGGCCCTGGTTTGCGAAAACGACCCGGCCATACGCGAAAAAGTCAAAAGTACGCTGGTATTGATGGAATATAATGTTTCGGTTGCAGGCAGCACACGCGAAGCCCTCAAGCGCATGCGTTACCACAACTATGACCTTGTGGTGGCCAATGAAATGTTCGACACCAGCACACCGGATACCAATGGTGTGCTGGTCTTCCTGGAGCGGCTTCCGATGTCGACACGCCGCCATATTTTTGTCTGCATGATCGGGACGCGGTACCGCACCATGGACCACATGATGGCGTTTAACAAAAGTGTCAATATGATCATCAATATCAAAAATACCGATGAATTCGGAAAAATTTTGAGTACCGGCATTACCGACAACGATATTTTCTACCGCGTCTACCGCGACACACTGAAAGCGAAGCAGGGTTACGGTTGATCAAACCATGAACGTCCAAAAACCTTATGGGTGCAGTGATTACCGGCAGGAGATGATCCTGATCGGGTTGCACGAGCGCTTGCGCCGGGAAAATCTTTCGGAAGAGGAACGGCAGGCGTTAAAAGAAGAAATCCACAAGATAGAAGAAGATCGTTTCCGCTAGCGGGCCCCATGTTCATTCCCTCGTCGACGCCCTCACGGTCATCCGCTGAGATCGCGATAACAAAAACAGTCGACAATATGATCGTTGACCATTCCGACGGCCTGCATGAAAGCATAGCAAATGGTGGGGCCCACAAAACGAAATCCGTGTTTTTTCAGATCACGGCTCATGGCGTCGGACAGGGGTGTCCAGGCGGGGATATCCGCCGTTGTACGCCATCGGTTCCGAATGGGCTGCCCGTCGACAAATTGCCAGATATAGCGGTCGAGGGAACCGAAGGCCTCCTGAACGGCCAGGCAGGCGCGGGCGTTGGTGACGGTGGCCTTCATTTTAAGCCGGTTGCGGATCAGCCCCCGGTTCTGCAGAAGGGTTTCAATTGTGCGGGGGCGGTAGGCCGCGACCTGCACCGGGTCAAAGTTGTTCAGGGCGGCCCTGTAATTTTCGCGCTTCTTCAAAATCGTCAGCCAGCTGAGACCGGCCTGAACGCCCTCGAGAATCAGGAACTCGAATAAAAGGCGGTCGTCGTGGACCGGACGGCCCCACTCCTCATCGTGATAGGCGATATAGAGGGGATCGTCCGTAACCCATTCACAGCGCGGTCGCATCGGTCGCCTCGCTGATGATCCGCAACCCTTCCAGGGTCAGGGCCGATTCGACATATTCGATGGTCGCGGCCACGTCCTTCATCAGCGGGGCCAGACCGCCGGTGGCGATTACTTTCGGAGCGCCCCCCATTTCACTTGCCATCCGCCGGACCATGCCGTCCACTAAACCAGCATACCCGTATATGATGCCGGCTTTGATGGAGCTGATGGTATTCTTGCCGACCACCGTCTCCGGCGGTTTGAGGATATCCACCCGGGGCAGCTTGGAGGCTTTTTGGAAAAGGGCTTCCGAGGCGATCTGAATCCCCGGGCTGATGGCCCCGCCCAGGTATTCTCCCCGCTCGGAGATGGCGTCGAAGGTCGTGGCCGTGCCGAAATCGATAATGATCATGCTGGTCCGGTATTTATCATACGCGCCCACGGCGTTGACGATGCGATCGGCGCCCACCTCGGCCGGGTTGTCGTACAGGATCGGCATGGCGGCGCAGTTGCGGGCATCGACCCAGATCGGCGAATGTCCCAGGTATTTGCGGCAAAAGGCATCCAGAATGGTCATCATGGGCGGAACCACGCAGGAAATGACTGTCCTGGTAAAAACCCCGGGGTCAATGGCGTGCATGGCAAAGAGATTGGAGATCAGGACGTGGAACTCGTCCTCGGTGGCGTTTTGCTCGGTGCGCACACGCCAGTTTTGAACCAGGGTCGATCCCTGGTATACGCCCATGACCGTGTTGGTGTTACCCACGTCGATGACAAAAATCATTGCCTCACCGATCTCCTGTATGAATCGGACACGATCGTGACTTTTTTAAATCCGTGGACGGACATTGGGGATCAAGCATTGCGAATGGCGTCGATCACGGTCAGGGCGGCCCGCGTGTTGGCCACATTATGAACGCGGACGATGTGGGCGCCGTTCAGAACGGCTGCAACCGCAGCTGCCTGTGAGCCGGTTTCCACAATGGGCCGGTCCGCGGGAATATCCTGCGCGCCTTCCGGCTTGAGAAGATTGCGGATAAACGCTTTGCGGGAGGCCCCCACCAAAAGCGGGACGTTCAGATCGTGAAAGGCTGCCAAGCGCCGCAGGAGAATCAAATTGTGTTCGACGGTTTTGCCGAACCCGATCCCCGGATCGACAATAATGCGCGTGCGATCGATGCCCTGACCGACGGCGCGCTCGATCGCATCCACCAGAAAAGCATGCACCTCGGCCACCACATCCCGGTAGGCCGGCTTCATCTGCATGGTTTTGGGCGTTCCCAGCATGTGCATCAGAATCACGGGCACATCCTGCGATGCGGCCAGGGGGGCCATGGCAGGATCAACGCGCAGGGCACTGATATCGTTTATAATCGAAGCACCGGCCGCCAGGGCCTGGCGGGCCACCTCGGATTTGGTCGTATCGATGGAGATGGGAACTCCGACCCGTTCAGCCAGCTGTTCGATCACCGGCACGACGCGACGGATTTCTTCGGCCTCCGTAACAGGGTCGGAGAAAGGGCGGGTGGATTCCCCGCCGATATCGATTATGTCGAAATGAACTTCTTGTAGGTATCGCAA
>JAERRP010000676.1 GCA_016735415.1 Desulfobacterales bacterium
AGTAAGATATCATCTGTATTCTTGAGTTATCACTGGTACTCACCGTTCAAAGATAGGATAATTATCCTTGAGCGTTGATATACTTCATCAAAGTATCGTATCCTGCAATCTTGAAGAAGCCAATTTGTTGAAGGTTATCAAAAGAATCTTTGAAAATCGATCAAGTCACAGATCATATCGGTAATGTCGCATCGAAGGATTCTCCAAAATACCAGAAAATCTATCTTCTCCAAATTGACCGGATAAGCGCCTGAACGTTCAGCCCCACGAGATCGGCTCCGGTCTGAACTTCTGCGGCCCGTCGAGGATCTTGCGGCCCACCCTGCGTGCCACCTCTTTTAGCATACCGCCGAAAAGCAGGTTGTGAAACGGCAGCAGCGAATACCAGTACAGCTCCCCATAGAGTCCTTGCGGCTTGAAGCGTGTGCAGAGCTTCAGTTCGGTTCGCCCTGGTTTTACCTCCGTCAGCTCAAAATCGAGGATTGCTTCTCCCGGTAGCTTCATCTCCGCTACCAGCACCAGCCGGCGGGGCGGTTCCACCAGCAGTACCCGCCAGAAGTCGAGAGCATCGCCGACCTGGAGGTTTTCCGGATGGCGCCGACCGCGTCGCAACCCGACGCCGCCCGCAAAACTGTCCATCCAGCCGCGCAACTGCCAGAGAAAATCGCCGTAATACCATCCCGTACGCCCGCCGATACCGCTGATGGTCGGCCAAATCTCTGCGGGCGCCACGGCCAGTTCCACCTTGAAACCTCCCGTAAGCAGGGTGCCGCCGGAATAGGCCGCATCGCCTTTGTGAACCCATTCGGGAGGCTTGAGTTCGCCCGCATCTGTCCAGCAGGTTTCCACGATCTGCTGCGACTCTTTCTGGATTGCCCTGGCGATGGCTTCGCGGCAGGTCATCAGGCGTTGGGGAATGATGCGGGTGATGCGATCCTCTTTGACCACCACATGGCTCGTGGCCCCTGCCATTAGCGGTTCGGCTATGCTCGGCGGCATCGGCAGAATGAGTTTGGCCAGAAAACTTCCCAATTGAAAACCGGTTTTGGAAAACGGCACCAGGGATGAGACGAACACCGGGCCGCGTAGCCCCGCCTCTCTGGCGTAGATCTTAAAAAGCATCCGATAGGTATGCACGTCCAGGCCGCCGATTTCAAACGTCTCCCCCACCGTTTCCTCTTTTTCCAGGCAGTCGGCCAGGTAATGGATGACGTTGCGGATACAGATGGGCTGCACCAGGGTATCGAGGATCACTTTGGGAATCATGATCAGGGGCAGGCGTTCGGACAAATAGCGAAGAATTTCAAATGAAGCGCTGCCCGAACCGAGGATGTGGGCCGAACGTAATATCGTAGCTGGCACCTCCCCCGATTTCAGTATCCGGGCCACTTCCAGCCTGCTTTTCAGATGCGGACTGTCATCTTTTCGCTCCCCTCCCAGTCCTCCAAGATAGATGATGCGTTTCAGGTCCGATCGATTCGCCGCGCTCACGAAATTGGTTGCCGCCCGGCGATCGGCGCGGACGAAATCCCTCTCTTCCGGCGTCATGGAGTGGACCAGATAATAGGTGGCCCGGCAGCCCACCACGACCCTTTTCAAAGAAGAGGGCTGATGCATATCGGCCCGTACCAACTCCAACCGCGGATGAACGCTCCAGGATCGGCCCCGGAGCTTTCTCATCGACCGGGCGGTGGCCCGGACACGATATCCTTCCGACAAAAGCCGGGGCACCAGCCGGCCTCCGACATATCCGGTTGCACCGGTTACGAGAATAAGATCGTTCCTGTCCAATTATATCACCCTCCCGAAAAGAGGTCGTTCCCTTGGGGTTTACAAAAAAATGGATTCGTAGCGGTTCCTCTGTTCGAGCACCCTCTCAATTCAGGCGCAAACTTTTCACGAGCGTTGCCGACGGAGGCGGGGTCATCCAGCACCTTTCGAATGGTGTGGGCAATGCCCCTCCTTCCAAATTCCTCGTAATGATTTTGATCAACATGCATAACCGCAGTGGAAAGACTGCCAACTCTTCCCTTGAATAACCGAACATTTTTACTGCCCCATCATTCACATTGACCAGCTTCCGGTTCGGCGTAACCGCCAGAAACGCTTCCTCGAATGAATTGAAGATCCTTTCTCGCTATAACTCTGTTATGCGAAGGGCTGTTTCCGTTTCTCGCAATACTGCGATCTGGTTTTCCAGTTCCTTCAGTCTTCTTTGCAGATCCTCATGTTTCTGTTTGGACGTCATTATAACCTACTCCGGTCTATTATCTGGGGTTAGCTGGATCGGTTAGACGGAGAAATATGATTCGATAGGGTAGAAGGTCAATTCAACAATAAGGTTTTGGCTTTCCATCTCCATCTCAAGGTGGGTTTGGCTTTGTTCAGAAAAGGTATTGAGCTCTCAACAGGCAGATAGTGCCCATTAGGAGCAGGTCATATCCATTTTGATGTGAATCTTCATCAGAAGACCTCCTGGATAAAGGTTCGATGGCTAGCGAGATATGTCTTAATGAAACAACAAATGGTAGTTTAAGTCAAGGGAAACCGGGACTTCCAGCACTTCATGGCTGGTAAATCCTCCAATTCGTATAGACGGGTTCTCCAATCAACAACATCCCAGGGTCGATCGCTTCTCTTCTCGTAACGCCGGCGCAGAAGATTACGTGATCCTTGAATTCCGCCATAATCGAACATCCCATTTGCATGTTTATTTCAAACTATCAAGACATCCACCCAGGCTCTAGGAAGCCGGATACCACATATTGTGTGCTGCTTTTCAGCCGTTAAAAATGGGATATATTGAGAGTACCTCAAATAATCCGTGGCATCAAAAACCTGCAATACGCCTTACGTACCAAATAACTGCCCATCACCGCTGAAGTCATTCCAGGAATTCTTACAACCACAACATACGGGGGTCGCCAATTTGCCCCT
>JAERRP010000703.1 GCA_016735415.1 Desulfobacterales bacterium
GACATCCCGGTCGTCGATTTTTAATGTTAAAATGCCGGGCGGCTTGCCGAGTTCAGGATTTCCTCTTGTGGATACCGCGTAGGCTGGATTTGTCATCATACCTCCTTTCGGTTGCCCATCTTGCACGCACCGGCGGGACAAGACCGGTCTTCGATGTGGGCCTGATATTCATCCTGAAAATAGCGCAGGGTGCTCATCACCGGATTGGGTGCGGTTTGTCCGAGACCGCACAGGCTGGTATTCTTGATCAGGTCGCACAGTTCCTTGAGTTTGGATAAATCCGAAGCCGTGCCCTTTCCGCTCGTAATTTTGTTCAGCAGTTCGTAAATCTGAGTCGTTCCGACCCGACAGGGGACACACTTGCCGCAGGATTCCGATCGGCAGAAATCCATGAAATATCTGGCGACATCCACCATGCAAGAGGTTTCGTCCATGATAATCAGTCCGCCCGACCCCATAATCGAGCCGACCTGGGCCAAAGAGTCATAATCCATCGACAGATCAAGAGAATTCTCCGGGATGCAGCCACCCGACGGACCGCCGGTTTGGGCGGCTTTAAACCGCTTGCCCTCCTTAATCCCGCCGCCGATTTCAAAAACAATTTCCCGCAGTGACGTCCCCATGGGTACTTCAATCAGCCCGGTGTTTTTAACCCGGCCGGCCAGGGCAAAGACTTTGGTGCCCTTGCTCTTTTCTGTGCCGATACCGGCAAACCAGCGGCCGCCCTTGCGAATAATCGGTGCAATATTAGCCAGGGTTTCCACATTATTGATCAAGGTCGGATACCCCCACAGACCGGCTTCAGCGGGATAGGGCGGTCGCGGTCGCGGCCTGCCGAGCTGTCCCTCGATGGAGGCGATCAGGGCGGTCTCTTCACCGCAGACGAAGGCACCGGCCCCGAGTCTGACTTTGACACCAAAACTAAAGGGCGTATGGAAAATGTTATTCCCGAGGAATCCGGCGTGTTCCGCCTGAGCGATGGCAGATTTCAAGCGTTTGATTGCCAGCGGGTATTCCGCTCGCACATAAATGAAACCTTGATTGGCGCCGACGGCGCGTGCCGCAATGGTCATGCCCTCGACGACCCGATGCGGATCGCTTTCCAGTACGCTGCGGTCCATGAACGCCCCGGGGTCGCCTTCATCGGCATTGCAGATGACAAATTTTGTCTCATCCACGGCTTTGGCAACCGTGGACCATTTCAAACCAGTGGGGAAACCAGCCCCGCCGCGTCCTCGCAATCCGCTTTTTTCGATTTCTTTGGTGATCTCTTCCGGGGTCATGCGCGTCAAAGCAGTATGCAGCGGCTGATATCCACCGGCCGCGATGTAATCCTCAAGCCGTTCCGGATCGATGTGGCCGCAATTTTCCAAAACGATTTTTTGCTGGCGTTGAAAAAACGGGGCCTCGCCGGGACATACCAGACGATCCAGCGGGCTGCCGTCAAGCGCCTCGATGACATCGGAAACATCGGAAACCGTAACCGCCTGGTAGAGAACACCTGTGGGTTCGATCGCTACCAGCGGGGCTGCAGTACAGAGTCCCAGACAGCCCACCCCTTTGACCCGGCACCAGCTTTCCAGCCCACGTTTTTCGATTTCCTTCTGAAAAGCTTCTTTGACCGCAGCGCTTTGACATGAAAGACAGCCGGCGGCAACACATACGTTGATACGGTACCGGTAGCTTTCCTCTCTATCCGTTTCGATTCTGGCGATTTCGAGGATCTCATCAAGCGTCATCGTTTTTCCACCTCTCTATTTTTTCAAGAACCACAGAGGGTATTAATTTTCCCTCTACTACGCCGTCAAAGACCACTGCCGGCGCCAAACCGCACGAGCCCAGACAGCGCGCAGTCAAAAGGGAGATAGCGCCATCGGCGGTTGTCTCGCCGGGTTCGATGTTAAGGGCCTGTTGCATGCTATTTATTATATCCGCAGCGCCGCTGATATAGCAGGCCGTGCACATGCAGACCACGCAGGTGTGTTTGCCCGGCGGCTTCAGGGTGAAAAAATGATAAAAGGTTGCGACGGCGTACACTCTGCTGAGCGGGACCCGAAGTGTTTTAGCCACTAATATCAATGCATCCGTCTCCAAAAATCCGAAGGTATCCTGAACCATGTGAAGGGTCTCAATCAATGCGCTGGGTCTGTAACCGTGCAAGCGCATAATGCGATTGACTTTGCGCCAGCGAGGATCTTCAATACGTCGCGGGACCTCATCTCTGGTTTTAGAGGACACTTCCTTCAGCGCTTCCATGGCATATTCCCCTCGCTGTCAGACGTTAAAAAATTATATGGCGATACAAGAAGAGATTGATAACAGGGATAGTTTTCATGACCCGGCACCATCCGATCGACTTGGAGGGCCTTCACACATTTGTGCTGTCCAGTTTATTTAGAGATACAGCAAACAATAGGCCACTGCCATCAATCAACTGTAGATAAGTCTACCTGACCGAAATTATTTGCTATCCTTTAAAAAATTACTCCTTACAAACTATGATAAGTGGAAATCATGTGTCGGGATTTTTTACAAAATGTAAAGATCTCTGAAAGATCGGATAAACAACCACAAACAGCAGCCATTATTCGATCCGTAGAGCTTTTTAAGCCCCAAACGCAGACGTATGCTCGATGGAAGCTGGCCGGGATTGTTCCGTGAGCATCTGCTCAGGTTTGAACATCTTGAGGGCGGCAGCGGTGAGAATCGATATTCGTTTGGTCTCAATACGACAAAGGATGCGGTAATTGCCATAAATTAGTTCTCTAAATTGACTACCAATAATTTCCGGTACAATCCGGCCGATTTCAGGAGACGACTTTAGCTGCTCAACTTTAGAAAATACCGTAGTAATCCATTTTTCTGCCGCTGGTTGTTTGTCTTGGGCAATCTAATCTGCTACTTCCGATGCTCTATCGACCGCAAGAGGAGACCAGATTATTCTCATTTTGTGACTCGCTTGAATAATTTTTCTTTTGCATCTTTATGGCTGATTCCTGCTCCTTTTTCCAGTTGGTTGAGAGAGGTTTGAATATCTGATAGAAGCTCAATTTTTTCCTGCATGGCTTCAAATTCACTTGCACCTAACAAGACAGCGACGCCTTTCCCGTGCTGTGTAATTATTACCGGTCTTTTAGTATCATGAACTTGCTTTATGAAGTTTGCCATGCCCTTCCTGACTTCTGACAGGGATCTGATATCTCGATCAATTTTAAGTTTTCGCATATTGCACCTCATTAAGTATTTTTTTTGTACAACATACCGTATTTAATTTAGTACATACAAGTATTACTATCGGGCGATCATAAAGTTCTCTT